>JASLKT010000059.1 GCA_030747395.1 Candidatus Thalassarchaeaceae archaeon | reverse complement strand
CCAAGGATTTGCGGACGGTATCATCCCAATCCCACGGAACACCGAGATCTGAATTTTCGTCCTTGAATGCAGAAATCGCATTCATTACCATAGATTCAGTACCACCAATCCCTGTCAACTGAGATGTAATGAAATCAATCAAACCACGTTCTCCTTCGGCTTGGACTCGGCGTACTCCGCGAACCCAACCGGTATCGAGGATTCCGTGAATCCACATCGCTAATTCTTCAACGAGGAATGCGTGTTCATCGATTGGATCACATGAACCTGGACCTAGAGGATTACCTTCTATGTCCGTGCCACCTGATGCATCGACCACCTGAATGAGTGCATCACATTGGGCGAGATCATTGAGGAATTGATTGCCGCGACCTTTGCCATCGTGCGCACCAGGAACCAATCCAGCGACATCCACTAGTGTGACCGGAACGGTTCGACAGTGACCCAAGCAGGTTCCAGTTCGTGGCTCGCACAAACTTCCAGCGCGCGCATCATCAGGTGAGGTAGGTTCCAAACGCCCATCCGACTCACGCTTCTCTCGAAGTGTTTGACATGGACAATTGGCATCTGCTGGGAGGAAAGTGACGCCAACATTCGGATCGATGGTCGTAAACGGATAATTTGCGATTTCAACAGCGCTCTCAGTCAAGGCTGCAAAGGTGGTCGATTTGCCAACATTGGGCTTGCCAACCAACCCGATACGCATGGTCACTCTTCCTCATCACAGGTATCGCAGATGACGTCGATTTCTGTATCCACACCTGCGCCTGCTGCTAGGAGTTGGCGAATTGTTGTCGAACCAGGGGTCAATGCGATACGATTTGCAGATGGGGATGCTGGTTCGCCTGAGCCAATAGGTGTCCCGCTGAAGGAACCACGAATCATGTTGAGCATCATCAGAATGGCTGCGATGGCGACTGCATAGAATGCAATCGAAGCCAGTGTGTCTAGCGTTCCAGTAGCGCTCATATCAATCAAATCTGCATCAATGCTATCGTTTGCAACCGCGGCTGCATCATAGGCAGAGGATACCATACTAGCACCCATGCTGAACAAGAAGGCAAGAACTGCACCTCCAGATACCATCCAAGTCGTCATGCGATTGGTTTCATCAGAATGCAATGAACGTCCAGATGCGTGAGGGAAGCAAGAAATGACTCCACCCCATGCAATCATACCCATTCCACCCCATAGGAAGAGGGTGTCCATCGAAGAGGCAAGGTGCTGAATTTCCCCCGCTGATTGTGCATCTGCACCCACGAAAAGGTGACCAATTGCACTACCGGCTAGCATGAACATACCGAGCAAAACTGAGGTCGATGCTGCGCTGGAAGAGGCCTGTCCCCAATTTGAACGAGCCGTCTGGAAAACATTGCCTGCGGTTGCAAGGATTGGGATCATACTTGCCGCATAGAAGATTGTGAGCATTGCAGCTTCATCAATGGATACTGCAGATGACCCTTCAACACCAATCGGGCTCAATGTCATGAAAGTCATCAGAATGGTTACGCCAGCCAATGAACGGCTCCACAGAGGTGCTCCTGCCTCATAGGGAACCACATACAATGCAACCGCAAGAGCGCTCGCAAGCATTGGTAGTACTACGAGACTCTCGGAGAGGGCTTCGTTGATGCCGACGATGTAACAGGCCACGCACATGACCAATGGCATGCCCAAACCACCGACAATGAGCCATTGACTTGGCATAATCGTGTGATTTGTTCTACGACCAATTGTAAGCAGATGGTTGGCCAAAACCGCAATCGTAACCAAGACTGAAATCGTCGCGGCAGCGGTTGTCAAATAATCTCCCCATTTTCCACTGAAGTGTTCACCTAGGAATCCGAGGAACAAGCCCATTGAGAACGCATATGATACGAGGACTGCGTTGGTATCACTGGCCAAACCTGATCCAGATAGACGGCCATTGATGTGTAGCCCAGCGCCAATCAGTAGCATGAAAATACCGCCAGTGGCAGCGCCTGATGCAGCGGCTTGAACGGTTGCAACTGAAGGTGCGTAACCAATACTGGAAAGGCTTGCAATTGCATCCGGTTCGTGAACCATCCACATGCCAATGAAGGTGAACGTGGCACCGATGCTGGTCCACAGCATTCCGTGCATCATCCATGCAACGGTCCCTGAACCCTCACGGCCTTCAAAGAGATCCGCGCCGGGTCCCAGTGCCTTCTCCATGAAGAAATCCGTCATGTCCCGAACGAGTTCTTGGAAGATGGGTACGCCCCGATTTACAAGGGCCCAAACCAACAAGAATGCGGCCCATAGTGTGACAATATCGACTAGTAACATGCATCACACCTCCTAATCCTCTAGGGCCTCCCCCATGACGGTTGCAACCATCATTCCAAATCCAATCAAAATTCCAATCAAGAATATCCAGATTCCGCTATTTGCCAATCCACCAAACAATGAGATGACGTCGCCGAGTGCAGGGATTTCTGAACCAGGGAACAATACACCGTGAAGAATGAGTAGGGCGAATGCAGAGACTATGCTGACGACGAGCATGACTCTAGCCATCGGTGGTTCATCGTCGCCAAGCGTGACATCAGGTAGATTTGAATCGACTGTCATTTCCAACACTCACCAAGATTTGCCCTTTGGGCAAGCCGGCCACCAGCAGGGCGCTCATAAGCGTTCGGCGGACCGATGGACCCCCAAAGGGGGTCCGAGACTCAGGGTGAAAGAAGCGCTTCAACTGGATCGAGGCGACGGTCGAGACCGCTTCCAAGTGGAATGGGGAGGGATGTATCAAGCGTAATTTCAGCCGCCCATTGGTTCTCACAATCGCAGGATAGACCCTCAAATTCCAACAAAGACCCTGAAACCGAATAGCGTTCAATGGCAGCACCGACTTCCTTGTCACAACGACCACAATTGTGTGCACCACGAATTGAGCCAGCGGCGGTTGGATGAACGATGAGACGGGTAATTGCATCAGCACCTTCTGGGTGGATGTCGGTGTGTACATTGCGAATCATTTGAACCAATGACCACAGCCAAGGTGGACGATATTCACGATGTCGGAAAATCCGATCAACAATGGTTCGCTTCTGAATGTTCATCGGATTGACACTGATTTCATCACTGTCAGTAGCAATTTCTCGAATCCATTTTGTCGTGTGCTGAAGGGCGTCACCTTCCGACATGAATGGCGGCTTGAAAAGCAAGTATGACTTCGCTCTCAAACCGTGTGACTGCAAGGTATTGGCGGCCTTTTTCCAAGTCTTGATTCTGAATCCCTTATTGCAATGGAATTTCAACACTTCATCATCATGGGCTTCAAGTCCGATGGCGACAGTGCAGCCGGGATGCTTTTCTGCTACCCAAGCAATCTTCTCTTCATGGCACAGATGTGCTTGAGCCTCGACGATGAGGTGCTTGCCCATCGCAGCCGTTTCAGTGAGAACTGTTTCTTGCCAATCTACTGGATTTTCTTCGTCCTCAAAGAATGTGCCTGATGTGTAGACTTTGATCATGTCACAGCCTTCAAAATCGTTGAGTTGCTCTTTTGCAGCCAGCCATTGTGCGTGTAGATTTAGACTGGTGACATCATCGCGAACATCGTTGAAATATCCACAGAAAGTGCATCCTGATTTCCACCACCATTGGCACCCACGCGTGCGTAGAATGACAGTTGCAGCTGTGCAGGGTGTCCCATCAGGTAGACGTTCAGGTGTGGTGTAAACTGTCGCTGGTTCGTCAGCATTCCATGATTCCCGGATTCGGATGGATTCAATGGCATTCTCTGGTGCTTTGACCAGATGGTGAATCTTGACCGCCTTGCCGGGTAGGGCAAGCAAACCAGCGGTGACGCCCTCGGCCATGCCCCTTCGGGGCATACAAGCAGTTTTCAATCCGTCGTCACTGAACATAAACTGAATCTGAGCCTGAAATTAGTGTGCTACGGTATGTAATGTACAGATTCACAATTGCACCTGATGAACCAACAATGTCGACATTATTTTCCGAAATAGTCAGGAATTCGTTGGTTTCCCAGAGATTGTCATTATCACCATCCTGTGAAATAATGCAATCTTCACCCGTAATTGTGCAAGCATAGAGGGTGTCTCCCACTTCTAATTTCATGACAACGGATTCCCATTCAAGATCCTCGTAGGCTTCATCCCAGCGAATGGAAATGAGGATATCATCGCCATCGTCTGTTGGCGAAGAGGCTGTGTCTGATGCTCGATAGATACTACGCGACCCTGGTTCATGGGATTCGCCTTCAATCAACTGTTCCAAGCAACCAGAGAGCATGATTGCGACCATCAACAAGCAAATTAGTGTTGTAACACCTTTTCTCATGGTGTTGATAGAAACCTGAAAGGATATCAAACCTATTACAATTGGCCGGGTGTTCCGTTATAGGCCGAAAGGGCTTCGCACAGAGTATGTCAGCACTGATGGATAAACTCCCTTCACCTTATGTTGAGGGATTGTCTGAGGGAGAACGGAATGCTTGGAAAGGATGGTATTTCTTTGACTGGGCTAACCAAGCCTATGCACTCACTGTGATGACTGTCATTGCTCCAGCGTTGATGGCCAGTTTGTACAATAAGGCTACTGGAACACAAACTGGTGACTCATTCTACGCAACCGTACTCACACTTTCGATGATTTTCGTTGTTCTCACTGCACCAGCATTGGGTGTCATCGCCGATCGTATGCCCATTAAGAAAAAATTACTGAAATGGTACACCGTTGCCGGTATCGGGTTCACTGCACTGATGGGTGCTGCGCCTTACTTCGGTTCTGATGGATACATTGTTCTCGCCGTGATGTTCACGATTGGTACAATTGGATTCACTGGTGGCAACGTCATCTATTACTCATTCATGCCTTATCTTGGTGAGAGAGAAGATCAGGACAAAGTGTCAACTTGGGGATACATGTATGGATTCATGGGCGGTTCGGTGCTACTCATATTCCACCTCATCATATTGTTAGGCGAGTTTTGGGATACAAACTTCACAATCGCAGTTGTCTTTGCGACCTCGGCATTATGGTGGTGGGGATTCGGGGCATTGATGTTCAAGTGGACACCTGAACCTGAAATTCACTCTGATATGGAATGGAATGGTGTTTTGGATGCAACGAAAGTCGCATATGGACAAGTTATCAAAACAGCAATTGAGATTCGAAAATTCAAAGTCCTCGCCTTCTTCTTGCTCGCATATCTACTGTTCTATGACGGTGTCAATACAATTGCCAGTATGGCGAGTGCATTTGGAGAATCTGTATTGAGACTTAACCCCAGTATGAATGTCATGCTATTGTTGACTGTCAACATTGTCGCCATTCCAATGACATTCGTCTTTGGAAAATTGGCTGAAAAGAAAGGTACGAAATTTGCATTGATGTTGGCGCTACTCATCTACTGTGCAGTCGCAGTCGCAGCAGCCGGGTTCGCACCTCTCGAATTAGAAGGAGAAGATGATGTTGAACGTTACGACTTCCAATTTGAGTGGAATGAGGATACGGGTCTGTATGAAATGACGACCCTCTACGACCGAGGTTATGAGGGCTGGATTGCCGAAGATTCCGAAGGTGATGCTGTATTCCGTGATGGCTTCCAAGAGCACTTCCCTGAAACCGACTATTCTGTCGAGGCATCTGGGGAAAGTACACTTGGAACTGGATTGATTGTCTGTTTATTCATCTTGGTCGTGGTCGTTCTATTGGGTGGCGGTGTCAAGTGGATACAAGAGAAAGAAATGGGATTGATGGGTGTCTTTGCTGCCTTCCTTCTGGTTGGCGTTGGCATCTTTGGTGCATCGTTCCTTGCAGATCAAGCCACAACAGATGAGGATGAGATCAAGACGATTACCGAAGGTGATGCGATTGCACTTGCTGCTGCCTTTGAGGGTACAGATGACCATCGATTCTCCATCATTATTGTTGGAGGAAATGCAAGTGGTTCTGAAGTTGGAGACACGCACCCTACAATGGTCGATCAAGGCGGGCCCGTTGATTGGTGGGCATCAACCATGCGCAGTATGGTTTGGGCACCACTCGGCATAGGGGTATCGTTGCAATGGATTATCCTGGGTTTGTTCGTTGGTTGCGCAATGGGTTCAGCAGGCGCTCAAGCTCGTTCGATGTTCTCACAATTGACTCCGAAGACTCGCACATCCGAATTCTTCGGGTTCTTCGGATTCCTTGGCAAATCTGCGGCTATGATTGGCACAGCTCTCTACGCAAGTGCCAGCACGGCTTTCGACAGCCGGGTTGCATTGTTGTCCATCACAGTAGTGATTCTAGCGGGAACATATCTCACCAGCAAGGTCGACATTGAGGAAGGCATACGCGTAGCGCAAGAGGAAGATGCACGAAACGAAGCGCAAGGCATGGAGTCGTGATCAAATGGCGAAGCCGATGAAATATTTCGGTATCATTCAGGTGACGTTGTCAATTCTGATCATGCCTTGTGGTTTCCTCATATGGGGTATGGCCGCCATACCTGGAATTTGGTTGTTCCAAGAAGCTGGAACTCTCGATGAGGGTTGGCTTCGCTTGGTTGCTCAGGGTGCGGCAGTTGGAATGGGGCTGCTCTTCTGGTGCTTACTCGATCTTCTAATCTTGGGAACTTTCGGCCTCATCTTGCGGCCAAAATCAGAAGCAGCACAGGCCCCTACACAAAGTTGGTTGACCATTCGCTGGGCCTTCATGTCACTATTTCAGCGGCTAGCTCTTCCATCATTAAAATGGATGGTTCCCTCTTTTGTTGGCAACATATACTTCCAAATGATGGGTCTCAAAATTGGAAAAGGTGCACAACTCAATACACCATCGATCAATGATGCCTACATGGTTGAAATCGGAGATAAAACTGTGATTGGAGGTGATGCTGTCATCAATGGGCACCTCTTTGAGAATAATGGAATTCACATGGCCAAAGTGAAAATTGGTTCGCGATGTCTTGTCGGAACACATGCTCAAGTCAATCCTGGATGCATCATCGGAGATGGAGCAGTCATCGCATCAAAGGCTGTTTTGCCCAAACACACCGAAGTACCAGCGGGTGAAGTGTGGGGTGGAATCCCAGCAAAGTGTATCCGTCGAGCGGATGGATCTAAACCGGATTGAATAGAATACTCGAACCTGCTTGAACGAATTCCCCTTTGGGAAATTCTGTTTGTTCAGCATTGGCTCCTATGACATTCGGAGAAAATAAGTCCGCCTGCACTCGAACATCAACGCGACTGCCTAAACGAATCATGCCGTATCGCTGACCACGACGCATTTCATCACCTTCTCCTGACCAAGGAGCGATGGTTCGGGCGAGGCGTCCACTGATTTGGGTTGACTCAACTTTGAGGCCATCATCACGCAAGAACACAGTACGAACCCGTTCATTCCATGCTGATTCCTTACGGTATGCTGGTACAAATGGTCCTCGTCGCAATCCCTTGCCCGTTCGATGCTCCATGCGAGTGATGGTCCCTGCAATGGGAGCGCGATTCACATGAACATCCAATGGTGACATGAAGATGGCGACCCTCCACGCATCTGATACTGATTCTTCACCCTCTGGCACGGCTTCCCATCGTTGCTCATTTGGGAAATCCAATGGTTCATCGCAAGGTGTTTCGTGCCAATCTCCAGTCAGAGAATCGTGGATTGAAGATTCATCTTTAGCCGGTCGACGTCCAGTTGCTCTTTCTCGAACAACAAACATGATGTGGCCATCTGCTGGAGATACGATGATTCCCTCGTCTTTGGGAATAGGGCGGTCGGGGTCACGATAGAAGTTGGCGATGATGGCTGTAAGCATGAAACAAAGCATGCCAAAAACATGAGCGAGGCCATTCAAATCATCGACGATGAGTGCGATGGCTTCGATTGCCAAACCCATCAGTAACCAAGTAACTGTGGGTGCGGTTCCGCCCCGGGCGAAGACGCCCATTCGGCTCACTCCTCTTCTTCATTGGAGCGGTTGAGGACGCCATCGTCTTCTAAATCGTCTGCGATTCCCTTGACCATCTCGGCTGCATCCTCATCGGGGGCATCAAGAATTTCGTCAAGGCGCTCTTTGAGAGCACGCTGCATGTGCGAAGACTTGCGCTCAGCTTCCACCGCGTTCTCAATCATATCATATCGTG
>JASLKT010000058.1 GCA_030747395.1 Candidatus Thalassarchaeaceae archaeon | reverse complement strand
AAAGCCTGGCATCGGATGCAGGTGGAAAGGCAACACCTCGTTTGACCTTCGATGGAGAAGCTGAGATTGGCGGAGATATCCTTTACTGGAATATCAACGTCAAGAGCCACGACAACGAACTCGCTGCTCAGGCAGTCTATGTTGTCGTTCAGTGGACGGATGACGCAGGTGTGGTACACAGTGAGCGTACCAGTATGGCCGACCCAGATGGCGTGTATGGATTCAGTCCAAGCAGCAGCCCAAATCTGGTAACCTACAAGGATAACATCAACTGTAACGTGGATTGTTCCGCAGGATTTGGAGCGAATGATGAGATTCGAATCCGAATGGTCGATCCAGCGTCCGGTAGTGTCATCGAGAACGCACAGGTTACTCTGCAGTATGCACCTTCGGGTGGCACTGCAGTCATCCTGATGACGTTCGCAGCCCAGTATAACCCGCCAAGTTTGAAGGCGACATACTGAGCTCGTTGAGAGATAACCACAGGGGCCACCCGAACGGTGGCAGGGTGGGGCGCCTTCGGGCGCCCCCTCTGAGCCCCCACTCCGCTGCGGCGGAGTGGGGTCCTTGCTCCCATTCCTTCTTGACCGGGTACCCTTTCGTCGGTACACTGGTGCACGATGTCAATCAAGGCCGTTTGTTTCGATTGCGATGGCGTATTGATTGACACCATCTCATCTTGGCGGATTATTCACGAACATTTCGGCACAAATAGTGGGGAAATGCTTGATCGCTTCCTTCGAGGCGAGGTGAGTGATGCTGAATTCATGGCGGACGATATCGGCCTATGGAAGAGCGTGAAACCTCAAATCCACAGGGATGAATTGATGCGTTGTTATCAGGGTGTCAAATTGATGACCGGCGCTAGAGAATTAATTGAGGCACTCCAGTCAAGAGGTATTCTAGTTGCCATCGTTAGTGCCGGCGTTGATCTATTGATTGGCTCGATTGCAAATCTCCTCAAAGTTGATGATTGGATTTCCAATGGATTCCGTTATGATGAAGACGGATTCTTGTTAGACGATGGTGAGGTCAGAGTTCCAGCCCATCATAAGGATGCAATGGTCGCTAAATTGGTAAGAATTCACAATTTAGATCCCTCTGAAATCGTGAGTATCGGTGACAATCACACGGATTTGAGTATGCGAATCCCTGGATCCGGTTTTATTGGATTCAATGGGCAGAAACAAATTGCTATCGATGGATTTGCAGAAGCAGGTGTACCTCACGTTCAGGAAAAGGATTGTCGTTTGCTCTGGCCTCATCTATTCGAAGGTGAGCCATTCCCCGCCGTAGGCGGGGAATGAGTCAAAGGCGAGATGGTTGCTCAGATGTCTAATGGAGATGCGCTGGTTTCCAGTATTCATCGCGTTCTTCCTCATATTACCGTCTACAATTGTCTCCGCGGAGGAGGACTCCGAAATCACACTGGAGGTTTGGCATTCCTTTGCTGCTGAAAGTCAAGAGGAGGCTACTTTTCTTGATGCCATAAACGATTTTGAAACTGCCAACTCACATATCAAAATCGAAGTTACAGGAGTACCCTTTGGAGATATTGACCAACTCTATCTGATCGCAGCTCAGGGAGGGGAGGCACCAGACCTTGTTCGACTATCCAGCGATCAATTGGGTGAAATTGGTGAAGTTCGGGTTGATGGCTATCCCTTGCTAGAAGATCTCCGGCCCCACCTCACCCCTGCTGAACGTGCCATCTATGACAACAATGCATTGCAATCTATGCGATATGGTGATGCATTGTATGGTGTTCCTGCAAGCCAAGATTGTCTTTCATTACTTTACAATCGTGCGCTGTTTGATGCCGAGGGAATCGCTTACCCTGATGTGAATTGGACTCAGCAGGATATGCTTTCAGCAGCTGAAAATCTCACTCAAGGTGATGTGTATGGTTTGGCAGTCCCCGTCAAGGTTGCTTACTGGTGGTTCCCATTCCAGAGTGGATTTGGAGGTAGCCTATTCGATGAGGATGGTAACCCAACACTCGACTCAAACGGAAGTGCGGAAGCATTGGATTGGTATCTTTCACTGGAGCAAGTTCACGAGGTCGTACGGACGGGCACTGTTGGAGAAACCATGGAATCACAATTCATCCAATCCGAAGCGGCCATGATTGTTGACGGCCCTTGGAATTGGGCCACATATGAGGCAGGGCGCCTCGACGTTGGGCAAACACTGCTCCCCCTCATTGAGGAAACGGGATTGCGTGCATCACCGCTTGTCACCTACAAAGGATGGTCCGTCTCCAAGCAAAGTCAGCAGAAGATAGCCTCCACCAATCTCGCACTACATCTTTCATCTCCATCTGTTCAGAAGACATTTGCACTCGATACGATGACAATGCCTACCGCAATAGAAACTGCTGTTGATCCTGACGTTCAAGCAGACCCTGTGCTATCTGGATTCCTTGCACAAGCAGAACTCGCAACCCCGGCCCCCACAACACGGGCCATGTCGATTGTTTACGGCCCCCTTGGAACTGCCTTTGAACAAGTTCACGGGGGGAGCGCGACTGCTCAGGAGGCTCTAGAAGGTGCAAATGCCGAGATGAACAATCTACTGTCTTCACAGTCATCATCGGCACCGTTTCCACTTTCGCCTGGCTATCGGACAATTGATGTCACAGTTCCAGTAGATTCTTCGGCAATATCTTACCAAATTTATGTGGACAATATATCTCATTCAAATCTCCTGGTCGGTGAATTTGGAATGACGGGTACAGGTTACGATTCTTGTACAGCCGAAGGTGTCGAACTTCTCCGGATGAATGATGTGGCCGTTGTCCCTCAATCAGCCGGAAACTGGACATGTGGACTCACAGGGATGATTCCTGATCAAATTCATCACATCGAGATTTTCGTTGACTACGGAGGGAATGCAGCCCCCACACTCCACTTTTCGATGAACGCTTCGACATCGGTGAGCGATATTCTCCCCCCTGCCCCAGACACGAGTCCAATCTTGTTTGCGATTGGCTCAATTGTTGCATCTCTGGTTGCCCTGTTGGCCATTCTACGTTGGCGAGATGCAAAGGCGGGCAAGCATCGTGGTAAACTCGCTCACGCTTACATCGCTCCGGCATTAATCGCCCTAGCAGTTCTGACATTCTACCCTGTAATTTACGGGATTTGGTTGTCATTTACCAATGCAGATCAGAGTCACCTTGGGGACAATGCTTGGGTTGGGCTGGAGAATTTCATCACGGTTCTCACCTCCGCAGGATTCCTACGCGTGACATTGTTCACACTGATTTGGACAGTGGCCAATGTGGTTGCGCATGTTGGTCTTGGCCTGGGGTTGGCTCTGGTTCTGGACAACCCACACGTCCGAGGAAGAACTGCATACAGAACGGCCCTGTTACTTCCATGGGCGATTCCATCGTATATTTCCGTCCTCGTTTGGAAAGGGATGCTTCAACCCGAAGGCCTCATTGATTCTGTACTTGGAACAGATTTTGAGATGTTGGCAGATCCCACGGGGGCAAAAACACTCGTCATTCTTGTCAATATCTGGCTTGGTGTTCCATTCATGATGATGTCCTTGAGTGGCGCAATTCAAGCTCTACCCAGAGAAATGTATGAGGCCGCAGAGGTTGATGGGATTAGTGTATGGAATCAATTCAAGCACCTCACATTACCCAATTTGAAGAGCGCAATCGTTCCATTGAGCCTTCTCGGTTTCATTTGGACATTCAACATGTTCAATGTCATCTATTTGATGACAGATGGTGGGCCCAATTTGCGATTTGGAGAACCAGGTGAAACCGATATTCTGATCACTTATGTCTACGATGTGGCTTTCCGTGATGGAGCCTATGGTGTGGCTGCGGCTTGGTCTGTGGTAATTTTCATCATGCTTGTCGCCTTTTCTTGGGTTTACATGAAGCGAACCAATGCGACGGAGGCGAGTGCATGAAGTCCCTGTCCCAACAGTGGTATGAACCACAGGAAATCGTCACACTGCGCTTATGGTTGCCTGTGGCAGTAGGTGTAAATCTCCTGTTATCTAGCATCGAATGGATTCGTGAAGATTCGCTGGCGTTACAACTCTCATTGCTCGGTGCATTTGCGCTTCTAGTTCTCTGGTTGGTGTTACCAGATGGTGAGCAAGCATGGAAGCGAGATGTGGCCATGGGCAAAGCCGGACTCGTTCTGATCATCGGCGTCGTGCATTACGCTGCTGGGATGCGGATGGCAATCGATCTCTGGTCTACACTCTGGTTGATTGGACCGGCCCTACTTGCACTCTGGTGGCTTTCGTCTCCTGTAATATCTGCATGGGCCAAGGGCTCATTATCGGTCCAAGGTGCCGAGGATGGCTTGTCAAGGAACAAACTCAAGGCGACACGTTTGGGTGCGATTGGGTCTCACATTTTGCTTCTTCACGCCGTCATGCTTGTCCTCATTCCTGTGCTTTGGATTCTTGATGTTGCAATGTCTCCCGGAAATATCCTTGGAGGCGATATCGGCATCTCAGATTGGACTGGCGAGCATTTCTCAAAGATGCTAGGGGAGGATTCAAGTTTCTGGATTTGGATGAGAAATTCGTTGATTGTGAGCCTTGGAACGACCCTGATGGGACTCGCTCTTGCCGTCCCTGCAGCCTATGCCTTCAGCCGCTTCCGCTTCTCTGGACGTGAAGGTTCGATGTTTGCCTTTTTGCTGGTACAAATGTTCCCTGGAATCATCATCCTCGTCCCCTATTTCATGGTCATGAAATCGTTGGGGTTGCTGAACACAAGTCTCGGTCTCATTCTCGCATATTCTGTCACTGCATTGCCACTTTGCGTTTGGATGCTGAAGGGTTTCTTCGACACAGTACCCAGAGAATTGGAAGAGGCAGCACTTCTGGATGGTTGCAACCAATTCGAAGTATTCTGGAAGGTGATTCTGCCACTGTCGCTTCCAGCGGTAGCGGTCACGGCTCTATTCAGTTTCTTGGCGGCTTGGAATGAATATCTGTTGGCGTTGACTTTCAATACCTCAAACGACATGTACACACTGCCCGTAGGATTGGCCAGCCTCATTTCCTCAACAGGTCAGGCATGGGGTGACTTTGCCGCAGCCTCGCTTCTCGTTAGCATACCAGTCGTGATTTTATTCATCGTTTTCCAGAAATTCCTGA
The DNA here is from genome assembly GCA_030747395.1 of Candidatus Thalassarchaeaceae archaeon. GTDB lineage: Archaea > Thermoplasmatota > Poseidoniia > Poseidoniales > Thalassarchaeaceae > MGIIb-P. Next base: position 3,840 of record JASLKT010000058.1, on the reverse strand, counting down.
TTCAGGGTCTCAGCGCAGGGAGCGTCAAAGGGTGATACAATGGTCGAAGTACGATATGAAAGTGTAACGAAGCAATATGAAAATGGATTTGAGGCCGTCAAGGACCTTAATCTCAAGATTAACGATGGCGAATTCCTCGTTCTTTTGGGGCCCAGTGGTTGTGGGAAATCTACGACTCTGCGAATGTTAGCAGGTCTTGAGGACATCAGTGCAGGCAACATCATGATTGATGGGGCCAAAGTGAACGATCTACCCCCTGGAGCGCGCGGATTGGGCATGGTATTCCAATCGTATGCCTTGTATCCACACATGTCGATTGCCGAGAACCTCTCATTCGGCCTACGAATGGCCAAGGGCGACCACCGTTTGTCCGACGAAGAAATTGTCAGGCGAGTGCAGGAGACGGCCAAATTGATGGAATTAGAAGATCAACTCGATAAGAAACCCAAGCAACTATCCGGTGGCCAACGCCAACGTGTGGCTTTGGGCCGGGCTTTGATTCGTCAACCAAAGGTTCTGTTGATGGACGAGCCACTGTCCAATCTAGATGCGGAGTTGCGGCATCAAATGCGGGCGGAAATTCGGCGCTTGCATGAGACGCTTGGAACCACAACAGTCTATGTGACCCACGACCAGATTGAAGCAATGACATTGGCCGACCGTATCGCCATCCTTGACCAAGGAGAATTGCAACAACATGGTGCGCCGTTGGACGTTTACAATAATCCTGCAAATGAGTTTGTGAAGGGTTTCCTCTGTAAACATATAGACGAAATAGTTGAGACTGCGAACACCCTCTTCCCGAAGGAGTGAGACCTATGCGCTGCGCCATATCTCTTGTGATTCTGCTCCTATTTTCTACCGTAATCATCTATGATGCCGATGCCAGTGAAGGGCGTTCGACAAATCATTCAGTGGATATTCAGAGCATGGCTTTCACACCCAATACGATTACGATTCAGATCGGTGACAGCATCACTTGGACAAATCAAGATTCATTCTCACACACGGCTACTAGCACCAGTGGCCCCGCCTCTTTTGATTCTGGGACATTGTCGAATTCTGCAACGTTCACATTCACATTCACAACTGCGGGAACCTATCAGTACAAGTGTGATTTCCATTCATCTATGACTGCAACAATCACCGTTGAAGAACCACCTCAAGAAGCAGTGCGTACTCGTTCAACACAGACAACGTTCACTTGGGTTGGAGAAGCCACAGATGTTCAGGTATCAGGGGAATGGGACAATTGGGCAGAACGCACCGATTTTTCCGAAATCGATGGTGAATGGACAACTTCTCTGGAACTCGACGCCGGAATGTACTGCTACAAACTAATCATCGATGACAATTGGATATTTGATCCATCAGAACCTTATCGTGGCTATTGTGATGATTTTGAGAACAGCATTGTTCGTGTTCCAGACTCATCTAAACCAATGTTCACACACACCATTGAGAATGACATTCTGACCGTGTTATGGCATGCTGGCACAGGTGGTGGTGCTCCAGAGTCCACGCCGTTGGCTTTGGCCACCGGTCTATGGGATGAAGAGACATGGACGTGGACTCTTGATCTGTCAACACTACCCGAAGGCAAGAACACTCTCCACATCACTGGAGATGATGTCGATGGCAACGCCGCTGACGACCTCCTTTTGCCATTCTGGAACGGCCCACAGGCTGATTTCATCTGGGAGGATTCCCTCATTTACATGGTGATGACCGATCGATTCGTCAATGGTGATGGTTCCAATGACCCGCTTTCGACCAACGCAGCACAAGGAGCCGACTGGTTAGGCGGGGACTTCGCAGGTGTAACCCAGATGATTCAATCAGGATATTTTTCAGACATCGGGGTCAATGTTTTGTGGCTTTCACCATTCAATACTGCTGCTGAAGGGACAGAAATTGCCAGCGACAATCAGCACGAAGTATCGGCGTATCATGGATATTGGCCAGTTGCCGCTAGAGAAATTGATTCACGCTTGGGAACAGACGCGGAACTCCATGGATTAATTGAGTCTGCACACGATGCCGGCATCCGCATTCTAGGTGACTTTGTCATCAATCATGTTCACGAAGATCACCCATACTTCACCGATCACCCTGAATGGTTCAACCAAGGTTGCCTTTGCGGTGAGGAAAATTGCGGTTGGACTGAGAACCGCTTGGATTGCATGTTCCGTCCGTATATGCCCGATGTGAACTGGCGTGTTCGTAACGCCAGTGAGCAGTTCATTGCCGATGTCATGTGGTGGATGGAAAATTTTGACCTTGATGGAGGCCGTATCGATGCCGTCAAGCATGTCGAGGATCTTGCAATCACCAATCTCGCCGTCCAAATCAACGAACGCTTCGAGACTGCTGGAACCGATTATTACCTGAAGGGCGAGACCGCGATGGGATGGGTCGGCCACACGCTTGAGGAAAATGCCAATGAATATGGTACCATCAACAACTACATCGGTTCCAATGGACTTGATGGCCAAGCAGATTTTGTACTCTATCATGCCGTTGTAGACAATGTATTCACTTCAGGTGATATGGACTATCAGCACCTCGATTATTGGACCGCTCGAAGTCAAGATCAATACGTCGAAGGTGCAACCATGGTGCCTTTTGTTGGTAGCCATGATGTTCCTCGATTTGCAAGTCGTGCAGACTCAGGTACTGCTGATGAATGGAATCAATGGGTCGAAGATGGGTTACCGGGCCAACCGGGGACCAATGATTCCTATCAAGCAGCACTGCAAGCTTACACTTGGTTGCTGACTACTCCTGGTGCCGCCGCCGTCTATCAAGGAGATGAATATGGTGAATTTGGAGGTGCAGACCCAGACAATCGCCATCTTCTCCGCGACACCCCTAATCTCAACGCGCGAGAAATATCCTTGATGGAAAATATCAGTGCAATCGGTCAATTGAGACTTGAATCTGATGCTCTCCGACGAGGAACATATGAATCTCTATTCAACGGAACGGATACGATTGCTTGGTCGATGACGACAGAATCCGACCAAGCTGTGATTGCGATGAATCGCGGTTCTACATCTGCGGAATTTGATTTGGAATTAGATTGGGTTGCCTACGATGCATTGAATGACGTCCCCATGGATCCTGAACACCGATTCACTCTGAACCCACACAGTGTCGCAATCTTCCTTGAATCCGATGCATTGCCCGTCAACCAGACCCATGAACCGGATGGACATTGTCTCACAGTCGACAATCTGACCGTCAATGCGACTCTTTTCGTCACTTTAGACCTCGTCAACATCTGCGATCAGGGAATCCATTACCCTGGTGTGAACGCGACTGCTGACAACCCCCTTGTCAGTGGTTTCCGTGGCATGGTTGAGTGGTACTACGTCATCTTCCCAGAAACCTCTTACCCGCATTCTTGGCAACTTATTTTGAATGAAACAATTCCGAACGGTACAGAAATCACCCTCACTTTTGAGGCTGAAATCCTGAACTGTGGGGTGGAAGGAAACTGGCATGATTGCCCGAATTCAACCCTGCAGCATACCTTCACAGTAATCTGGACGGAAAATGGGACGAACAATACCATTCCTGAGCCAACACCAATCCAAGGGTGTACCGACTCGGAGGCCAATAACTACGATTTGAATGCCGACCAAGATGATGGTTCTTGCACATTCGATGTGGTTCCAGAGCCAGAGCCTGAACCAGAGCCTGAGCCTGACCCTGACCCGGACCCAGACCCCGATTCAGACAATGATGGAATGCCAGATTACGCAGATATTTGTCCAGAAACGGAAGAAGGTATGCCTACTGACGAGTATGGTTGTTCAAATGATCAAAATTTGATTC
>JASLKT010000057.1 GCA_030747395.1 Candidatus Thalassarchaeaceae archaeon | reverse complement strand
AGCCCCAACCAGAGCAGATGCAACACACATCGTGTGCACACCTGAAACACAATCAAATTGTGAAAAGATCAATCAGATGCGTATTGAGGGTGACCTCAAACCCTTGGAAATCATCGAAGTTTCACATGTCCTTGCTCAAGATGGCGCCCCAATATCATCTTCTAGAATCCGGCAAGGAAGTATCGATCGGGAGGGCAAGCCGTGGATTCGTGAAACAGATCTTCAACAAGCCGTTCACATGCCTACAAATCTTGATTCAGAATTGAAAGAACCGATGGGCACATTGTTCCCAGGCCCTGAGGACACCCCAGAGGTCGCGATCCAAGCTGCTGTTGAGGCCATTCCAGCGTTTTCACCGTGTTTGGTTGCCGTGGGTGATGTAACCGTGAATGCTCTATTGGAAACAGGTTGGGTTCCGGATGTGGGCATTGTCGACGGTCTCACAAAGCGTACGGAATGGGATGGTGAATTGGACACGTCTTCGTTTGTCGGCCAACTCGCATGCGAAAATCCGGCAGGGCAACTCACGCCCGATTTACTAGAATGTGCAGATTTAGCACTTGAGTTTGCATTTTCTGAGGAAGGTGGCCCCATCTTGCTTGAAGTCGAAGGAGAGGAAGATCTTGCACCTATTCTCATCCATCTTCTCGCTCCCCTCGGCACAGTTGTACTGTATGGACAACCCTCAGCAGGTGTTGTTCTTCGAGTCACAGATGAGTCCACAAAGGCGCGCTGTCGGGCTTTATTGAATACATTTGAAGTCAGGTGAATACATGTCCGATGGACCATTGATTAGCCTTACAGTTTGTATGCGAGATGCAGAACAATGGGTGGATCATTGCCTTGAATCTCTGGTGAAACAAACGTATCGCCCACTGGAAATCATCGCAGTCGATGATGGTTCAACCGATGGAGGATATGTGAAATTAAAGGCATGGGAAGGTGAACACAATGGCATTACAGTACGTGTTCTCAAACAATCGCCGACCGGATTATCCGCAGGTCGCAACCTCGCTCTTGAACATTCAAAGGGTGAATGGGTTGCGATAACCGACATTGATTGCAGACCAGACCCGTATTGGATTTCAGAAATGTATCTCGTAAGAGAGGGTTTGGAAGATGAACAGGTTCTCGCAGTCACCGGTCGTACAATCTTTGACGAAGGAGACACTGCGATAAGTCGCCTTCGAGCACGTTCCATCGCTCGAAAATATAGCAGCCGACCCCGACTCACAAGCCTTGCCAACGGCCCGTGTTCAATGTTTGAACGCAAGGCCTTGATCAATGTTGGTGGCTTTGATCCAAAATGGTATCATGCTGAGGATATGGAGGTGAGTTTGCGTTTGCTTCAGACCGGAGGCGTTATCGTACACTCGCCCACCGCCGTCGTGCACCATGTAGCGGAGTCATCGTTACGTCTGTTTCTGTTCAAACGTTGTAGAGATGCGAGAGCTCACATGCGAATCCGTAGACGTTTTGGCCGTCATGGTGTTCGCAAGCCAAATGGTTACATCCATTTGCATGATTTCGTGAGTGATGCCAAAGACGTCGTTTGGATGCTTCCAATCGCAATCCTTGGGCTGGGTCTTGCCGTAGCACTAATGCTGTCGTTACCACAGCAGGATTTCTTGTGGTGGGTGGCAGTCTCCACGGCAGGATTCTGGTGTTTGTTGTACATTTCTCGTTGGCATCAATTGCTATGGAGCGGCGCGCTTTGGTTTGGTGCCTTTCTTGGAACAATCGACGCCCTTCTAGGACGTCATGGCCATCAACGTATATTGCAAAGGGAAGAGTGATTATTCTTCCATTTCAGCCTTGGCTGCAAACATCAAGGCAACTCCAAATCCAAGCAAGGCTGCCGTCACAGAGTAGACTCCAACATCAACCCAATTCCAATGAACGATGCTCTGATAAATGTAGAAACCAAGACCCAAAACGATACACCACATGGCAGCGGTCATTTTCTCGCCCGCTTCCTTGGTTGACATGAGGCTAAGCCAAGAATCGCAGGTGGCTATACTTTGGATCCAGGCAACAATCCCTCCTTCGGTTGAATTGTGCAGGCATCGCCCACTCCATGCCATGAGACCAATTGAAAGGAGCATGAAAACAGAATCACTTGCAGGCCGGTAAACCATATCGGACGTGAAAAGATCTGGATACAGTTGTCCGACGCTTAGATAGGCGGCCCAAACCACCTTGAGTTTGTTCTCGGCAGTGCCTCCAATACCATACATGATGTTGAGGATTCCAAGTACGGTTGCCCACAGTCCTAGGGCAAAGGCAAGTGAAGCGAGCGAGCGACCTTCATGGCCATCATCTGCGGTCATCGGCTCGGCGACCGACGCCCTCGTCATAACCGTTGCCCGCAGAACACACCCTGCGAATGATTCCTCTAGAGCCTGTTTTGAAGGCGATATCGTCCATCGACAACGCCATCCATCACCGGTTCAGCCGAACGCATTACTTTGAAGGCATCAAAAGCTGGTGGTAAGCAGGAATTGATTCGCTTGGACATTCCATGGCGCCCCCGACTCGTCGTCTTGGCTGTAATGATTCCAGCCATATCCAATCCACGAATTAGAGATGAAACTCGTCGACTTGTCAATGGCCGTTCCCCGGCATTTTCACAAGCCATTTCGTATGTCCCATAAACCTCTCCAGTCGAGATATTATTCAATCCATTTTTTTCATTGATTAGAATCGAAAATAACACTAATTTCTGTTGTAATGGAAGGTTTTGAATTGTGGGCGTAATCTGATCGAACTCCAACTGATTTTGAGCCTGCCTAACATGACTGATGCCGACAACACCGACTTCATTTTGCTCTGCTTGTTGTACTGAAATACGTAGTAGATCAAGGGCTCTCCTCGCATCTCCATCCTCTTTAGCAGCTAGTGCAGCACACAAAGGTATCACTGCATTATCCAAAACATCCGGTTTAATCCCTCGACTTGCACGTGGCTTCAGCACATCTTCCAACTGTGCTGCATTGTATGGTGCGAAGACTACGTCAATCGGTGCGAGTCTCGATTGAACCCTTGGGTCCAACATTTCAGTGAACGCTAGGTCATTGCTTATTCCAATAACACAGCAAAATGCCCCTTCGAGTAAACCGATATTCAGGCTGGTTAAACTGTAGAGTAAATCATCCCCTTCCGATCCCTTACGGACTAGGTGATCAATTTCGTCGAGAACGATTACGTGTACACCCGCGCGCGCTTGCATGCGCGCACGTACGCGATCGAATACCTTGTCAGCAGGCCACCCTGTGAATGGAATCGCATCATCTCCTTCTTCAGCCAATTTATTTCCAATCTCAGCCAGAACTCTGTATTTCGTATCGATATTCCTACAGTTGATTTCCACGGTAGAAATTTTGCATCCTTCTGCGGCACCCTTTGATTCCAAATCTCGACAAACAAATCGAGTTACAGCAGTTTTTCCAGACCCAGGTCTGCCATACAGATTCATGTTGGATGGCGCGTGCCCCCTCAATGCTTCAACAAGGTTGTTGACCAACGCTGAAATCTCATCCCGACGATGAGGTAAATTTTGAGGATTGAATGCATGACCGAGTGCACGCCTGTCACGGAAGAGGCTTTTCACATGCAGAAGATTATCGAAAAGATTTCCGCTCATTTTTTAACACTTCCACTTTTTCTGTGAGCCAGACCATTGTGCACCAACACTTAGTCTTCAGAAGGCTACAGGGATTTTCCCGAGATACTTGGGACATTTAAGATTGTCTTACTCCACTTGCTGGAGGGATGGAGTTTGGCCATTAATAACCCCCTACCTCATCCGTATCAATGAATAGAGTCTTAACGTCGAAATTAACAAAATTTAGCCCCCCTATCCCCCGATTTCGGAGTTCACCCATCCTGTTGTGAAACATCAAGAGTATCACAAATATGTGTGGTGTAAAATCCTCGCAGATCATGAAATTGGAGCGGTGTGAAATTTCATTTTCCATCGACCCAAAGTTTCTGACCACATAAAGTTCAATTTCAATTGAATTTACTCCAGAATGTGAGAATCAGCACCCCATTTTATCTCAAAATTGAGATATTTTACACCAAGATATGATTACAAATCAGTAAGTATATTGTTCACCATCTTCAACTTCAATGACATTAGTGGGTAACTCAGAAGCACACCCACTTTCAGAAAAGTTGTGGGTTGCCAAGAAAATAGTTTCAGGATTGACTTGGGCTAAAGCGGTCAAACGAGAAGGGGTGTAATGATAGGGACTATCGACATAATCAGGAATCCCAAGTTCAATGATCATCACATCAGCTTCACCAGCCAACCGTTCGATATTTTCACAAGGTCCAGAATCACCGCAATGAACAAGGACAAACCCATCCTTCTCAAATCGATATCCGTGCGGTTCAGTTGCAGGGTTGTGGCAGACCTCAAAGCGCTCAAATGTCCATCCTTGTGTCTCTCCATTGTCAGAGTGGTGAGATACCCAAGATAAATCATTCAATGATTCCGGATAGGCCAATTCGCAGAGTTGCATCAGTCTTTCCTCCCCCCCTGTATGGGCATGAATCCTCAATTTATTCTGTCCTTCTCGATCAGAAATCCATTTTCGCTCTAGCAGAAGAAAAGGAAGTCCGAAAGTGTGATCACCATGCCAATGAGTAATGAATAAATCTTTGATGTCAGCGGGGGAAATCCCTTGCTGACGCAATTGAGGGATTACGGTGGGGGGTGCATCGACAAGCATCGTTCCATCGATGAGAACCAGTGAATGGAGGCGTCCCTCTGGACAGAATGCATTCCCTGTTCCGAGAAAGGATATCTCTACCATTTGGCTCGCCTCAAATTTGCGCAACGATTGCCACAGGTCAAGTTTGTCCCTCGCTTTTCCCGATTGATTCAATCCAAGATGAAGGTGAATATTCTTGATGGCTAGGGCCCGACCCCGTTGCTTGAAATATGAAAGACGAGGCGCTCACGACATCCCCTTAGGATTCGGGTAATACTCGAGGTGAAACATTGTCTGAATGGAGCGCAAAGAATCCCTATGAATCGACAGTAACTGTGAACCACATTTTGAATGGAGAGGGTTCACGAAAAGAAACTCGCCATGTTGTATTTGATTTGGGCGATTCCGGTTTAGAATACAAAGCCGGTGACGCGCTTGGCGTCATCCCGGTCACATCGAGTGAATTGGTCGAAGATGTGCTTGTCGCATTGGGCGCGGATTCCGATGAAATTGTAGAGACGCATGCTGGGGAGATGCCTCTCAAAGAAGCGCTTTCAAATTACTATGAAATCCATCAAGCAAACAAGAAATTCGTCACCAGCATCGGCAACAAATTCGAGGCCATAGGTGACTCGTCCGAGATTCGAATCGTCAAGCGTGTCCGCACATCAGTCGATTCTGGTCAAGCGACCATTCATTGGTCGTGGTCCGGTGAAGATGATGATTACCCTGATGGATACAGCCCCGCTGGAAGCAGTGTTGATCCCGCTTTTGATTTGTGGAAAACGTTGACTTCCGATGAGAAAGCCATGGGTGATTATCTCTGGGGTCGAGATTACATTGATGTTCTCAATGACTTTGGACATCTAGGGTTCACTGGACAGGATTTTGTCGATCAAATTGATCGGTTGAAACCTCGCCTCTACTCAATCGCGTCCTCTCCAGATTTTGAACCCGGAACGGTTCATTTGACAATCGGCATCGTTCGATATGAAGGACAAGGCCGAGCAAAGACTGGCTTGACCACTGGGTATCTTGCAGACCGTGTCCCAGAAGGAACAGATGACGTCCGTGTATTCATGTCACCAACAAGGTCATTCGTCCTGCCAGAGGATGGTGATCGAGACATCATCATGGTTGGTCCGGGAACAGGGATTGCACCATTCCGTGCATTCATTCAGCAGAGAAAGATGGACAATGCAAAGGGTCGCAACTGGCTGTTCTTTGGCGATTGGACGGAGGCTGGCGAATATCTCTACAGAGACGAGATGACTGGTTTTGTTGAAGATGGCACAATTGACAAACTCGATTTGGCTTGGTCTCGTGAAGGGCCTGAGAAGGTCTACGTGCAACATCTAATGGCATCACATGGAGCTGAAATTTGGGATTGGATTGACAATGGTGGATACTTCTACGTTTGTGGAGACAAGAACTACATGGCAAAGGACGTACATACAACTCTCATCAACATCTGTTCAGAGTATGGTGGTTACTCAGAAGCAGATGCCAAGGCCTATGTCGAGCAGACACTCATGAAGGAAGAGAAACGCTACTTGCGCGACGTCTACTGAGACAATCCGCCCTAAGGGCGGATGCGGCACGCCTTTGAACCGGACGCGAATGGCAACATCCATGTTCAAGCGTGTCTTGATTGCCAATCGCGGTGAGATTGCGCTCCGAATCAGTCGGGCCCTCCGCGAACTTGGTGTAGAGGTGTGTGTTGTCCATGGTCGAGAAGATCGCCTTTCCCTTCCAGTTCGCTTCTCAGATTATGCTATCCCTCTTTATCGCTCAAATCCACTGGACACCTATCTTGATTATGAGGCCATAATTCAGGCTGCAAAGGATGTTGGGGCTGAAGCGATTCATCCAGGATACGGATTTCTTGCAGAAAATGCAGACTTTGTCAATCGCTGTCAAGAAGAAGACATTACGTTCATCGGTCCAAGCGCTGAAGTCATTTCCCTCTTGGGGGATAAAATTGAGGCTAGGAAGGCGATGGAAGCAGCAGGTCTTCCCGTTGCCAAGGGCAGCGATGAAGCCATCGATGATGCCCGAGTCGCAAGTCAATTGGCTACTGAAATTGGATATCCAGTGATTATCAAAGCCGCCGCAGGAGGTGGCGGTATTGGCATGCAAATTGTCCATCAAGAAAGTGAGTTTGAATCTGCCCTAAATCTATGTCAATCTAGGGCTCAATCCGCATTTGGTGACAACCGAGTTTTTGTTGAAAAATACATCGAGGGTGCGCAGCATGTTGAGTTTCAGGTTCTGGCAGACGGGGAAAATGCCATTCATTTTGGTGAGCGTTTTTGTTCGATTCAAAGACGCCATCAAAAGTTGCTTGAAGAGGGCCCGTGGCTTTCCGATGAAGTGCGTGAAAAAATAGGTTCTCAGGTATGTGAAGGTGCTCGCGCAGTCGGTTATCGTGGCTTGGCAACCTTTGAATTTCTTCGAGATAAGAGTGGTGAATTTTACTTTCTTGAGGTCAACCCTCGTGTTCAGGTTGAACACACCATCACCGAGATGATTACCGGCGTTGATTTGGTCAAACTAGGGATCCGCGTTGCCGCGGGGGAATCACTTCCTATCAGTCAAGATGAAATCCAATTTTCGGGCCACGCAATTCAGTGTAGACTCAATGCCGAAGACCCACTCAAATTTGTTCCCTCACCAGGAAAATTGTGGGATTGTCATTTCCCTGGGGGCCGGGGTGTGAGGGTGGATACACATGCCCACATCGGGTACGAAATGCCTGGTTGTTTCGATTCCCTCTTGGCAAAACTCATTGTTTGGGGAGAAGATCGCGAAGAGGCGATTGCGAAGATGAAAGCAGCCCTAAAGGAAACAACAATCATCGGAGTTGACACTGTCATACCTTTACACAAAGCCATCCTCGATGAACCGGACTTCATTGCCCGAGATGTCACAATTCAATATCTTGAAGACCATCCCAACCTGCTCGGGTGATATCATGGACATCGTAATCGTTGGCAGCCTCGCATACGACGACCTTGAAACCGAAGCTGGAGCAGTCACCAATTCTCTAGGTGGATCTGGCACATTTGCAGGCATTGCTGCGGCCTTCCATGCAAGTCGCAAATTGGATCCTGGTGGCACGCTCCCAGTGGGCCTTGTCTGTGCAGTAGGCGATGATTTCAGCGAATCTGATGCTGATTTACTTCGTCAAGCAGGCCTAGATCTTGGAGGAGTGGAAACCATCGAAGGTGGTCGAACATTCCGTTGGCACGGCCGATACGAAGGAGACATGGGTCAAGCGATTACCATTGAGACACAACAAAATGTATTGGAAGATTATAATCCAAAAGTTCCTGTTGCTTGGTGGTCACCTCGGATTCTATTCTTGGCCAATAATCATCCTTCGATTCAATCGCATGTTCTCGATCAATGTGAAGGAGCCAAATTCACAGCATTGGATTCGATGAATCTATGGATCAACATCGCCTTTACAGAACTTTCAAATGTTCTTCGACGTGTCGATTTGGCCATTCTCAATGACATGGAAGTTCGGATGATTGCAAAGGATGAGAATCTAATCCGTGCGGGTGAATCTATTCGTTCAGGTCAGGCCCTATCTGGCGGCCAAGAGGCGGGCACAGGCCCCTCTATTCTCATTATCAAAAAGGGAGAACATGGTAGCGTAGCTTTGACCGATCATGGCTTGCTAACTCTTCCAGCATTCCCAACTTCTGAGATTGTTGACCCAACAGGATGTGGTGATTCATTTGCTGGGACATTGTTGACACTCTTATCCGACTCAGAGAACTTGTCTCCAACCAACGATGAGTTGCACAATGCTCTGGTACATGCAACCGTCACCGCATCTTTCACAATTTCTGCTTTTGGAATAGAAGGCCTTGTGGGTTTGGATCGAGGTGAATACCATGCGAGATTGGATGCTTACAGGCGAATGGTCGGACTGATTTAATCATCCAAGTCTCGATATTCCATGATGGCCGGGCACTTCCTTTGGTGGCGAAGTACTCGCCAATTGGCCAAACGAAAGTTGTTTTGTGTCGACTGCCTTTAGCAAGTCGGCAATCGGTTCTAAATCACCACTTGCAGAGAGTCGTTCAATCAGTGCATCGGTTTCATCATCGGCTAGAGAACCCCCTGTAGATTTGGAAAGTGTCCGAATGCGCTCTGCAACTTCAGCTTGATGATCTTGGTCTGCTCTCAGGCGCAAAATCTGTCCGGACCGTAGTGCCACTTCACGATATTCTCCATCTCCAAATCCATCATCATCACCATAGATTTCTGCGTAATTATCCCCTTCGATTTTCACTGGGCGTACCATTTTTCGAGTAGGAGTTTTTGATTGCTTTCGAATCAATGCATTGAACCCTCCTTTAACCAATTTAGCAAACCTTCCTTGCTTCGGTGCTGCCGAACTTCGCAGCCTTCGGTTTGGAGAATTTCGCAGCAAAGCGCCAAAGGCTGGAAACTCCTCAAGGTTTTGTGCCTCGGTAGTTTGAGTCTGAGACAGAGTCTCTTCAGGTATTGCGATTCTGGCTGCAGCAACAACTCCAGGGGTGCATTCTTCACGAAGTGCGTGTAGTGTTGGTTCAGGAAGTGTTGTGGCGAGAGCACTAGATGTTGGCGCAGCATTCCGGATTGCTTGACCCGACCATGTAGGGGCTTGTTCGGGCTGTGCAATGGGTTGGTGAGATGGAGTAGACGTTGGTGCATCAAACATATTTCCAAAGATCCCCGTCTCAGTTGTTTGAG
>JASLKT010000056.1:7662-9824 GCA_030747395.1 Candidatus Thalassarchaeaceae archaeon | reverse complement strand
ATTCATGCGGATTCGGTCTCCAAGCAACGCTCCTCCCGTTCGTTTTCTTGTGGGGTCCGTGCAGAGTAGTGCAACATTCAGTTGTGGATTTTGTGTTGTAATTCGGCGCATCAGTTCATCGAGTAAACTCGATTTCCCAGCACCACCAGTCCCGGTAAATCCGATGACGGGAACTCGGGTTTCCATCGGCCGGCTTCGACATGCCTTGAGTGATTGAGCGAAGGTCACAGGGTCGGCATTTTCTGCGACCGAAATGAGCCGGGCAACCTTTTCTCTCTGAGCAGGAGTGACGGGGGAATTCAGTCCCATATCTTGGACGAGAAGATTGCATTCACTGGCTTGTTTTACCAGATCATCAATCATTCCTAGAAGCCCCATTTGGCGGCCATCATCGGGTGAATAAATCCGGGTGATTCCAGCTGCGTGCAAGTCCCTAATCTCTGGGGGAGTGATGGTGCCACCACCGCCTCCGAAAATGCGAATATCTTCTCGGCCTGCTGCGTTTAGCAATTCCCGAATGTAGGTGAAATATTCCATGTGGCCGCCCTGATAGGATGTCAGTGCTACTGCATGAGCATCCTCTTCAATGGCCGCTTTAACGACATCCAATGCACTTCGGTCATGACCGAGGTGAATGACTTCGCACCCTGCAGCTTGAATTAAGCGTCGCATGACGTTGATGGCTGCATCGTGACCATCGAACAGTGAGGCCGCAGTGACCACACGCAGTGGAACTCCCGATCCATCAAAGGCACTGCTAGCATCGTCTGCAGCCGGCGCAGAAGCCCCACTCACCATGCAAATGCGAGGCTTAGGCAGCGCTTGAGACCATCGGCGGTGGCCGTAGGCCACCGTGCGCCTACGCGAGGGGCTTGATTTCAGGCGTACATATCTTCGATTTCAGTCGACCAATTCTCACGAATTTGGATTCGACGAATCTTCAGAGTCGGTGTCAATTCACCATCGTCCACGGTCAAATCACGTGGTAGGATTGTGAACTTCTTGATTTGTTCTGGCGGTGCAAATTGCTTGTTCAATTCCATCACTTGCGCTTCAACTTCGGCGTGAATTTCGGGACTGTCAGTGTATTCTGAAAGTTGGCGTCCTTGTTCGTTCAAGAGTGCGATTTGCTTGGCAGGATCTTTCGGTAGATGTGCTCCATCCATGCCAAATTTGTCTCGCAAAATTGCCGATACATCAAGAGTCAATAGTGCACTGCAGAATTTCCGACCATCTCCAACCAAGAAACACTGGGAGACCAATGGGATTGCCTTCATCGTCTCTTCAATGAGTAGAGGTGCGATGTTTTTGCCACCTGAACTGATGTAAAGCTCCTTCTTTCGGCCGGTAATGGTCACGAATCCATCACCGTCGATTTTTCCAATGTCACCCGACCGCAACCAATCGCCATCCATGACCTCAGCCGTGGCTTCTGGATTGTTGTAATATCCCTTCATAACGTGGCGACCACGGAACATAATTTCGCCATCTGTATCCGTTTTGAGTTCGGTACCTGGCATTGTTTTACCGACCGTACCAATCTTCACGTTGTTCTTGTAATTGATTGAAGCTCCAGCCGTTGTCTCAGTCATTCCGTAACCTTCGTACAACGGAACTCCAATGTGGTGGAATAATTTCAGAATGTCTGGATTGATTGGTGCGGCGCCCGTAATTGCGTATTTGCAGTTCACCATGCCAATCTTCTTCTTGACAGCCTTTTGCAAGACCTTCTTCAATCCTGGAATTTTGAGCCCAACTCGAATGACTGCTTTGGAGTCAATGGTACTCTTGAGATTGGAGTAGACCTTCTCGTAGATTCGAGGAACACCGATAAACAGTGCCGGTTGCACCTTTTTGGCATAATCAACGGCATGCAATGCATTGTCAACCACATGCAAGTGCAGGGCATCGCGCACCCAAAGATGGTTGTCAGCAACTTGACCGAAAACGTGGGCCAATGGGAGCCATGAAACATAGCAATCTCCTGGTGTGAAGCGGATGACATTCTCAATGCAATCCAATTCGAAGGTGAAGTTGTCATAGGTCAATTCGACCCCCTTCGGGTTGCCAGTGGTTCCAGAGGTGTAGATTAGCGCACAGGTGTCGTGAGGATCGACTCCACTCATACGCTCCTTGATGACAGCATCATCAACACCATCGCC
>JASLKT010000056.1:0-7278 GCA_030747395.1 Candidatus Thalassarchaeaceae archaeon | reverse complement strand
TGACCATGAATCGGTGTTCCATTCCCAAGGGACGCCTCTCTGAGCCTCTCCTTTTCTTGTTGACATGGCTGGCATATCACCATATTTTTCGGCATTATCGAACAGGTATTGGGGGGTTATCATGTGCAGAGTAGGCCCGAAGGCCTCACTTAACGTTCTCCCCGACGGATTGAGCCCTTAAATTCGCAACACATCAGCGAAAGCAGCCCTCCAATCAGCACCACCATTCCGATTGGCAAAGGGTGATGCTGGACTTGGATGAGGCACCCAGTCAACTTCGATTTCACTGAATATTTCAGCCGCTTGTCTCTGTGCATATCTTCCAACGCCAATGACGCGCGTAATCCCCATTTCATCGACCACCGTCCGTAGATGTTGATCACAAATCGCCTTCAGTTGCTTTGCAGCACGTCCAGTTAATTTGTCAGGTGTGATATTTTGTCCAGCCTCATTAAACATCCAGAGTGGGCAATGATTGACGATGTAGATGTGTTTACTGACATCTTCTGGGGTACTGAAACGTTCCGAAAAGAACGACCAAATCCTTCTTCCACTCACTTCTGGTTTCGGACATTCAAGACCATACACGGTTCGCTTCGGATGACTTGGGGAGGGGTGATGCACCTCAAGGTCCGTAATCGAAAGAAAACCCCTCACTTGTTCCGGGCATCCAAATGGTACTCCTGTGTTTCCCATACCGTGCCCCGGATTCATACCGACCAGCAAGGTGGTCGCCCCATTACCAGCAAATCTCTGAATCCATTCTTGATGGGGTGCCCAAGCATAATCCAACGGGTTGTAAATCCAATCAATTTGCTTGCAATCCTTGAGCAGATCAGGCATCAGCGTAGTTGCCGCATCTCGGAGTGTTTCCGCCGCCTGCTTGACCGCTTGCATAGTCTCACGCCTTGGTTGTTCGTCGAAGATAGTCCGAGTAATTTCCGGGGTACACTCGGATTGTGCCATCTCCTGGCAATTCCCAGATGGTGTCACACACTTTGTCCAAAAACCAACGATCGTGACTGACGGTTAGAATACAACCATCATAATTGTTCAAAGTCTCTTCCAGTGCTTCTTTTGCATCCGTATCAAGATGATTGGTTGGTTCATCTAAGAGCAACATATTATTGTCCTCAAGGAGTAATTTCAGCATTGCGATTCGAGCACGTTCACCCCCACTGAGTTTATTCAATTGTGTAGATACCATTTCGGGTGTAAATTGGAATTGTCCTAACATGGCACGGATTTTGGCATATTCCATCCGTGGTTTCAATTTTTGGACTTGTTCAATCGGTGTCAAATCAAAATCAAGTGTTCGGTGATCTTGGTGGAAGTAACCAATTTCTACCCCGGGGCGTACATCGATAACACCCTCATCAAGTTCGATTTCTCCATTGATAATTCGAAGTAAAGTGGTTTTCCCTGCTCCATTGGCTCCGACAATGCCTATTTTTTGGCCGCGCCTTACTCCGATTTCCACCTTGTTCAGAATCGGATTTTGCAGGCCCTCAAATTTTAGTGAAGCATTTCTAAAGTCCAAGACATCAAGGCTGGATTTTTCAGTTGATTGTAAATCGAATTGAAGTTCTCTTCGCTCACTTGGCTTCAATGTTTTCAGCCATTTCAGCTCCCGTTGTGAACGTGAAAGCATCTTGTGTTTCTGAGATATAGATTTATCAAATTTATTTGCTCTTTTCATTGATTGTAAAGCCCCTGTAAGTCGTTTGATTTCCTTTTCACATTTGCTTATTCGATCATCAAGAGTCTGCAAGAACAGTACTTTTTGTTGTAGGAATGCGGTATAGTTCCCAGCGTATCCACGAGTGTGACCATCGTGAATCTCAAGGATATGTGTGCATATCCGGTCCAAGAAAAATCGATCGTGACTGACAATCAGTTGGGAACCTTGGAATTTTGTCAGAAATGTTTCCAACCACTGAAGGGTGGGCAAATCGAGATGATTTGTTGGCTCGTCAAGGAAGAAGACATCAATTTCGCCCAAACCAACCAATTGTCGTGCCAGTGCAACCTTTGCTCGCTCCCCACCTGATAATTTGGCCAAAGGCATGTCCAGTGGGTGATGGCCCAATTCCAACGCATTGAGAATGTTCTTTGCATGTCCGGCAACATCGGTGCCTCCCGATCGTGCGGAGAGCGCCTGTAACTCTGAATATCGATCGAGAACCGGTTGCCAATCACCTTCGTAAAATGACGGTTCAGCCATTTGTTCTTCAATGCTAGAAATTTCTTCTACAAGTTCTTTGAATTGGTGACCCCGGCGGTTCAATTCTTCTTCCAGTGTCGCATTTTCATCGATGTCACGAACCTGAGTGAGATAGGCGATTCTGAGACCCGGGGCAAATGTGATGTCACCCACATCTTGGTCTTGATCAGAAATGGTTCGAAGAAGAGTCGTTTTGCCAGCACCATTGTGACCGACTACACCAATTCGATCCCCATCTTCAATTCGTAAATTGATGCCATCGAGAACCGTAACCGCACCAAATGCACGATGTACATCCTCTAGACGAATTAATTCCCGAACCAATTTCACACCTCCAATATTTGATGGGCTAATGCTGGAATTTCAGCGCCTGCGGCTTCAAACCATGCTTCCAAACTACCAAATCGACGTTCATTACGGGCTTCTTTGACACGCGCAGAAATTAGATTCCAAGCAGATTTTTCGCCGATTCCAGGAATGGCAACCAATTGCTTCTGATTGACAGTATTCATGTCTAGATTTGTTTCAATACCGGTGATTGATCTCGCTCCGTGACCGGTCACAAGAATATCACCCTGAGTTTCAAGTGGAATGAGGTATGGGACCCCAATCAGAATTGGATAAGCCCCAATTTGGCGGCCAAATGTGATGCCGGCTTTGCCATGGATTTCTGAATCACGATGGCTCTCGTCCAGATGAGCAGGTAGTCGAATTCGACCATCGTGGGATTCCCACGTTACATCCGTCAACAATTGCCCCAGCGGGAATAATTCCCTCAGCAATGGTGAATCGATTTGATCTCTAGTCCACGATTTGAAATCTGAGAAGTGTTCAGTTGGAATTTCTTGGAAATTTTCACCCTGTACCTGCCGGATGTTGATTCTTCGTAACCACAATCCCTCGCGGCGAATCGATGCCAAGAGATCCTTGTTCATCTGATAGGTTGCGGCAGTTTCGCCATTCAAACCAGCGATGAAGTTGAGTCCCGGTAGAAGTTTTGGCAAACCTCTCGCCCCTCGTTCTCTGCCGTATTGATTGATATGGCGAATTGCAGTTTTCAATTGTTCAGCATCACAGTTCAACCAATTTGCCCCATGAACTGCTGGATCCGCTGATTCCAATCCAAAGGATAGCACGGAACCATCTGAGAGTGTCTCAATGAGCGTTTTGGTAATCTCGGTTGCTGGCTCCAAATGTTCAGCAATTATCGAAGGGTTTGCATTGTCAACATGCAATGTCTCCAGTCGTTCGTCTTCTCGCAATCCGTGCAATAGTTCAGCCAAAGGTTCAGGATTTGGAATTGGATATTCCATCTCGACAACACCTTCTGCCATGTAGGTGTAGACATCGGTCATGCCTCCAAGTCGAACATGCTTGACTCCTTTGTCAAGGGCTCGGGAAACTTCGGTAATGACGTCGTGAGGTGTTCGCCAAATAGGGACACCTTTCTTGGGTTCGATACAAAATTTGCACCCTCGCTTGTAACGGACACAGCCCTGGTAAACTTCGACCTCATATGTCAATGGCCCAGATAAATCGGGATGTTCCGATACGGCTTTTGAAACCGCTCCGGCTTGTGCCCAAGCTGTCCATTCAACATCGGTTCGCCTTTGATGACGAAACTCGCCGGTTGAAAGATACCAAGAAAGCGTTGCATCGGTGTCCTGAACACAGAGGTGCAGATTCTTCCGAAGAGGTTGCCAGCCTTGTTGTTTCCAACCACGGATGGCCCATCCTCCTGCGAAGAAAGGAATGTTTGGAGGGAGGGTTTTCACCAACTCGTCGGTTTCACGCAAACTGATTGGAGTTCCTCTCAGATATTTTCCAGGAACAACCGCGCCAGCAATGAGGACAATCCCATCTAGATTCATCAAATCAGGTCGGCGTCCCAATCGCCATTGATCGATGGTAATGTAGTCGTATTCGACACTTCGACTTTCGAACACTCCGCAGATATATCGAACATGAAAACCGACGTATGGCGGCACACCAAATGCGGCCGGTTCATCCTCGTATCCATCGATAACAAGCCACGCCAGGAAATCACCTCAGCGGCGATCGCGACGCCCTCTTCCTCGATCGTTTTGACGCCGACCACCACCACGGTCACCACCACGACCACCTCGGTCTCGGCCACCCTTTGGTTTGGATTCTTGAATGGTTAGTTTCCGCCCCTCAATTTTGGTTCCTTTGAGTGCTTCAATGGCGGCTTCTCCTTCTTTGTATGACTTGTAAGTGATAAATGCGAACCCTTTGCTATTGCCCGTTTCTTTGTCTTTGGCGATATGAACTTCCTTGAGTTCACCGTGAGCAACAAACAGTTCAGTCAGTTGCTCTTCAGTTGTAGCGTATGGCAAGCCTCCGATGAAGAGCTTCATGCCCATGGTTTCCTTTGCAGATTCGCGGGCCTTGTTGAGAACTTCTCGTTCTGCAGCCAATTCTTCCTTGCTCGCATTCCCATTGTCGACCTTTTCTTTGCATGGTGAACATCGTGCTGGTATGCCCGGTGTTGGTTCAAAGGGCAATTTGGTATCGGTTCCACACATCGTGCATTTCGCCGCGTGCATTTCTCGTCGGGGACGTTGACCGCCTCCACCTCGACCGCCTCCTCTTCCTCCTTGTTGCAATCCACCGAGGAATTTGGCGACATCCTTTGGTGTCGAATGCACACTTCCACGACGGTGATCGGAGAGTGGTGAAAGATACGGTCTTTCACCATCCTTTGAGATAAAAGCCATCGATGCATTGGACCAGCGTTCCCCATCTCTGTTGAGTTCGGAGATTGTGCTGTCTTCAGGGATGAGGTATCCATGCCCAAATCCGTTTGAAAGGGCTCGGAAGCCAACGTAATCACATCGCTCACAAACGACATTCACATCGGGTTCAGCACTCGAAGTGACAAGATGTTCTCCACAGGCAGGACAAATGGCTTTGATGATACCAAGATCTGAATGAGAGCGACATTCTGCTCGAAGCATCGGGCTGAGTTGCTCGATTTTAGCTCGAATCAAGTCACGCTTTCGCATGGCATCACCGGGGCTCGGCATGAATTTGTCGACAATTTTCGCGACGAAAATATCGGCGAATAGATGTGTGGCTGGCAGAGTTCGAACGGGCTTTCCTTCGACATGAAGGATTTTGATTTCCGCAGTTTTGGCATTGATTCTGTTCACTTCTCCAATGACAACATCTCCGATTTCGATTTCTCGAATCGGATCTGTTTGTTGGTCGACGAAAAGCACACCATCTTCTCGGTTGAGAGTACCCACAACTGTGGCTACTACACCGTCTCTTGCTTCGACCACTCCACGGCCAAGGCTATCATCGTCATTCTTCAGAACCGCCGTGCCTGGCACGACGAATGTTCCCACATTTGCGGGAGATGTCATTTCGCTTCACGCTCCTATCGCTAACCCGGTCCCCTACGGGGGACCGCTTCGCACAACTCGGCGACCTGCGTCCCCCATTTGAAGGCGCCGCCCAACTCTAGTTGCGGCTGAAGCGCCAAACAGTGACTTTCGTGCTCCCTTCTCGAGAGCGGTGATGCTCATACTGGGCGGGAAGTCTGAATGTCCCACTCAAGACCTCTTCCCCCTTCCAATTCAGTGATTCTGCAAGCGGTTGAACATGCGTTGCTTTGGCCGAATGTAATAGGTAGACAACCACCGCATTGGAATTGAATGCGGCCTCCAAGAATGGACGATCTGCCATTGCAATTTGTGTACCCCAGGGTGGATTCATGATAATCAAATCGACATTGCTTCCATCCCATTCTGTGATGTCACCAATCAACCAATCCACACCATCGTAATCATGTTGGCAGGTTTCATCTTTTTCGACCAATAGGGTTGAACCGGCGCCAGCCAGTTGACATCCAATTCCCAAGATGCCGTTTCCAGCTCCCAAGTCAACCACTCTTGTCTCTTCATCAAGATCTCCGCGTTCAACAATCTCTGCAATCCAACGCGCCGCGAAATCCCCCTCAGTCGCGTATTGTTCAAGCGAAACATCGTGCTGTGGATGAGAGGGTAGATTTGACAGCGCCATCGCAAGGTGTCGCAAGCGCATGAAAGGTCCGAGGTTGGCAAAGCCCATCAAGACTGACCGTTGAATCCCTGCTGTCTTGCGAGTTCAATCGCTTTGAGAGTTGCGAGATTGGCTTGTTGTGTTTGAGTGACCTCACCAGTCTTTTGTGCCTTGATATTGGCAGACTCTTCACGAAGTTGTTGAATCAAAGTGGCTCCAGGCAATCGTTCCCCGCAGAAGCGGCAAAATTTCTGTTCATCCTCTTGTTGTTGTGCACAATCGGTACAGAAGACCATGGGGAACAAGCCATCGGTTACATCGGCCCCCTATGAAGGTGGCTCTGTGCATCGGTCAGGATTCCTCGGATAAGCGAACGAACATTCCCCACACATCGACACCAGCCGCGGCCGCTCTCTCACTCACTTCGATGAATTGCGGATGTTCCATGATGTCACCCATTTCTTGACCACCGGCAACGAGTAGCGAAATGACTTGGCGCATTTCGGACTCAAGTGGAGATTCAGGTTGAGGTGCAGATACCGGCGGCAACTCTTCTTCAGTCATTGGAATCGGTTCAGCAACAGGTTCGGGTTCGATTCAGGTTCAGCAGCCACTTCTTCAACGGGTGCAGGCTCTTCCTCGTCCATCGTTTGTGATATTTCGCTGACCATCGATGCGGCCAAATCCTCCATTGCAGAATCGGAGACAACATCCAAAATAGGCCCAGGGTGGGTTACAAACGCCTTTCTTGCCATCGAAGAAGGTGATTCAGAAAGAGGAATTTGCTCAGGGAGTGGTATGGCAGGGTGATGGAAGCAAGCCCAGTTTTCATCCTCGAATGAAGAGCCACTAGAGGGGACGATTTGCACTTCACCGCGTACCCATCCTTGTCCGATGAGGGGTTGCATCCATCGTCCGAGATCAGCCATTGCTACATCGACAAATTGGAAGGATGCAAGCGCATGATCGAGACCAATTGCCTCAATATCTTCCCTTTCTGCACGCGGCCGATGGAAGACGGAAACCGC
>JASLKT010000055.1 GCA_030747395.1 Candidatus Thalassarchaeaceae archaeon | reverse complement strand
ATCTACCAGTTGAACAGTTGCCCAAGGGGTGCCCTGAACACCTCCGATAATCATTTCATCAGAATTGATATAAGCAACTAGTTTGCGATTTAAAATTCGTAAATCAGCATTGCCACCCGCTGCCTTTGAGGCCCAAGTTGCAACTTGTTCACGGTTCACTCGGTCGAGATTTTTCGCGACTCTCCTCACCATGGTGAATGCCATTTGTGAGCCAAAACCTGCAGCATGACGTACGACATACTCAATGTCAACAGGGCCCCCTGTGGATAATCGGAGATTGCCCAATTCTGGATCGGGTTGCTTGAAATTGGCAATCGGGGGAAATTCTCCTTGACACAATCCTCGAATCGATACGGCATCTTCGATTCCTGTGCCCATCGGGTGTCCTGTGAATCCTTTCGTATTGGTGATGGTGATCTCAGATGCACTATCACCGAATGTTGTGCGAAGAGCTTGGATTTCTGCTGCGGCAGAACCACCACGAGGAGGTGTGGCCGGTTCGTGCGACATGAAAGAAGTGCGTGCTGCAATCGAATGACGATTCAAATCCCAATCACGCTCCATCTTTCCAATGAAGGTCTCCAGTGAATTGGATACATGTTCGACATCTAATCTCGTGGGATGGAATGCGGAATTGGCAAGATGTGTGCCAAGGAGTTCTACATAGGGAATCACACCACGCTCCTTACTGAGGCTATTGCGCTCAATCACAAAGGCCGCAGCTCCCATCCCAAGCAACATTCCACTCCTACGTGCATCAAACGGCAGGCTAACTTCTTCCACTACGTTGCCCATGGCATGAGCGCCGACAGCGGCAAATCCAGAACCAATCCATGTCATCAGCTCATCACTGGTTACATCATCAGCACTAACGACAATGATACGATCACAACGACCTGCGGAAAGCCAGTCTTCTGCAATAGCGATGGCGGATGGGGTAGAGGCACAGGCATTGTTGACTGAAACATTGGGGCCTTTTGCACCAATATACTGCGCAAATTGTGAGTGACCCATGGTCAGTATTTGCAATAAGAATCGACGATCGAAATGCCCATTTTCGTCCACTCCATTGTTTTGAGCGTGTTGCATTGCTTGGTCGATGCCCGGGAAACATGAAGCAAAGATGACACCTGTGCGATTTTGTTCAGATTCAGGAAGATGCCACTGGTGAATCAAGCGTTTCCCGGCTTTGTTAACCTGCTCGACTGCTAGCAACGGCAATCCTGCATCCTTGAGTGCTTCAAGGCCTGCGGCAAGTGCAAGTGATGTTGTGATATCCATGGCTTCGACAATTTTCGAATCTATGCCATATTGTTCAGCCAAATCGAAATGACCCTTTCGACCTGCAAGTTGAGGGATTAAACTGAAATCATTGCAAGGTACAAATTCTGCTGAACCATCTGAATGCTTGATGATGCGGACCAAATTTCGATCTAGAAGGCGCTGTTTGACTTCATCTGATAGTTCAGAAATGAAGTTGTCTCCACGGATAATGCGATCAAATGTGTCTGGTGCGAATACCTCCTCCATCCCCGGTAAACCTAGACTGATACCACTGAAAACATAGGGGTCTGTTCTACGCGAAGACCGGGGGTCTATCGGAGGTGCAGTTCTTTGAATGGATACATCTTGATTAATAGGGTAAATGACGCGGGGCACCTCAGCCATCCATTCGACTAAGGCTGGAAGAGTCTTCGCTTGTGTATTCCCTTTAACCCTATATTTGGATCGGATTTTCTCATGGATTTGTGATATTTTTGTTTCATTCAAGCCAATGGTTTCGAGGTCTGTAGAACCGTGAATCATTCGCAATGGGAAACCACTCACTTCGGAAACAATTTCCGCAATGGCGACTTCCTTTGATTTTCTTTCAATCTCCTCCTGCTCTTCTGCGGTCGGCGTGGGATGTGCCTCTTGTATTGCAGCCACTTCACTTGTTTCTGTTGTTCTTGAAATTGGATCGGTGGATGGAGTTGAAATTCGTACACCTGCTTTGAAAGCATCAGTGAGAACGTTGCTATTTGCATCCGGCATGTTTGGGATTCGGCCCGATAAAGCATGGACGGCGAGTGCTGCATGGAACGAAGCGATGCCACCAATCTTTGGATGGTTTGTGTGTGTCACAATCTTTGGCCGCTCTTCGAAAATTTGTTCCGCGAATAAAGCAAGGGCTCGCTTGGGACCCACTTCAACAAAGAGGCGAGCGCCACTGGCATACATTGTTTCCATCTGCTTTGTCCATTCAACTGTAGAGGCCATTTGAGGTGCAAGTTTGGCCAGAACCGCTTCCTTGGGGTGACTTCCCGCAGGTGCCACATTCGGATACCATTCGCCATCGAAATTTGAGGTGACTGGGATTTGAGGTAAGCGAATGCTCAACCCCTCGAGGAACTTGCGCAATGGTTCATTTGCTGGGGCAACAATTCGTGAATGGAATGCGTGACTGGTCTGTAATTGAACACATGGATGACCGGCTTCATCAAACACTCGCATGACACGTTTCATTGGTTCTGTTTCACCTGCAATCACTGTCATTTTTGGACTGTTTTTGTTGGCGGCAATGACATACCCCTCTTCGGCATCTAAGACATCCTCAATCTGATTGTATGGTGCCGATACAGAGGCCATTATTCCGCAATCTGGTACGTCGACACCACCCATTTCGGTACCGCGAGCTGCTACAGCACGCAACGCACTATCAAAATCAAGGATCCCTGCAACCATTAATGCCGCATATTCCCCTAAAGAGTGGCCGGCAACCATGTCGGGTTCAAGCCCGTGGGCTTTCATCAGACGATAGAGACCTAAATCAGCAGTCAGCATAGCTGGTTGCGTATACTCTGTTTGTTTGAGTTTGAATTCGGATTCTACTTTCTCTTCTTCAGAAAGATTTTCTCGCAATACGAATGAAGAGAGTGATTCGCCTTCAAGGACCTCAGTCATTGTCCGATCCGCCTCATCCCAAGTTTCGCCAATACAACGATAACGCTTGGACAAATCAAATGTCATACCAACATACTGGCTACCTTGACCAGGGTAGAGATGTGCAATTTTTGCCTGTTCTGGCAAGGGAGTTGTATCGGTAATCATCACCATTTGTTTGGCTAAGAAATCCCAGTTGTTACGGTCATTAATCGAATCCTCAAGCAAATCGAAGCGCTTGGAAAGTTGAGCCCAACTACTAGCGATAATGGCACAACGAATCCCTTCTGCAACGTAATCACGACTGGCTTCGGGTAGAGCGATTGAAAGGCGCTTCCCATGTGGATCATCATCAAAGTGAGACCCTGTAAATAAATCACTGCGTATTGCACGAATTTTTGTAATCAATGATTCCATATCAGGGGCGTTTACGAGTAAGGCGCCACCTTCTATTGCCTTCAACTCTGCATGTGAAAATGTTGCTGCCGAAGTCATTGTTGTCTGAGGTGAGGCCCCTGGGTTGAGCCACGCCGCACGACGGGCATCAAACTCATTCGCGATAATTGAGTGGAAATCTCGATCATATGATTCAATGGCGCAATGGAAATTCGTTCCACCAAAACCAAACGAAGATACTCCTGCTCGACGGGGGTGCCCGTTTGGTGTAATCCAAGATTTGGGCTCTGTTGGAACATAGAAGGGGTTCGTGCTCCAATCGATGTTCTCGTTGGGTGTAGAAAAACCAGCACTGGGTGGTATTGTTGCTGTATCAACTGCTCGAATGGCCTTGACCAAGCCAGCGATTCCTGCTGCCGCTTTGAGATGGCCGATTTGACTCTTAATCGAACCGACCGCAACAGTTTGCCCCGGGGGAGTGTTCTCGAATGCTGAAGATAGACTGGTCAATTCTGTTGCATCACCGACAACCGTCGATGTGCCATGTGCTTCAACCAATTCTACAGTAGATGAATTGTAACCTGCCTGCATATAGGCACGGCTGACCGCTTGAATCTGGCCACGGGTACTTGGCGCAGTGATTCCTTTACCACGTCCATCACTACTGGCGCCCACTCCACGGATGACCGCTTGAATTCGGTCGCCATCTCTGATTGCATCTGAGAGACGTTTCAATGTGAGGGCCCCTGATCCTTCACCCATGACAAATCCATTCGCTTTGCTATCAAAGGGTGTTGAATGGGTTGCTGAAAGAGCGCCAATTGCACTGAACTTTGCAAAGGTGGATGGATCCATCGTTCGATCGCTTGCACCTGCAATCATCAAATCGACTTGCCGTGTTTGCAGTAAACGGCATGCATCGAGAATGGCGGCAAATGTCGATGCGCAGGCGGCATCAGTGGAATAATTGGGCCCCTGTAAATCCAAGAGATTGGCAACACGGCCTGAAACAACATTGGCGAGTTCACCGGGCATTGTGTCTTCAGTTACCCGTGGAAGGCCGTCAAGAATTGCTTCTTTGAATGCGGCTTTTCCTTCACTGGGCATCCCACCAACTTCAACCGCATGCCGGGCAAATTGATCAGCCCAAACACGGTGATTGGATAAATTTCGATTCTCGCCCCCTAACGCATTTGCAAAAATTACACCTGTTCGTGCCCGGGGTAATTCTCGAGCGTCTTCACCCATGTATCCCGCATCTTCCAGCGCTGCTGCACTGACGGTGACCGCCCACTGCTGAGTCAGGTCGATTTGAGGAAGTGAACCAGGGGGGATTTTCCAACGTCTCCAATCAAATTCGTAACCTTCAATCCAACCACCAATTTTTGAGTATGTCTTATTTTCATCGACATTCTTTGGCCCGCCCTCAACCCAAAAATCAGTTGAAATCCAGCGATTTTCGGGGACGTTCTTTAGAGAAACTTTTGCTGACAATATATTCTCCCAAAATGCATCTACATTCGGTGCATCTGGTAACAGGGTAGCAACACCGATAACCGCAATCGGTTCAAACGGATCCTGTGGGTTTTCATCAAGGATTGTCAATTTCTCGCCTCAGTCACTGATGCTATCTGGAACCATCGTGCTGGAGTATCCAGCATCAACGTGGATGATTTGCCCTGTGACGCCAGAGCCAAGCGGGCTGGAAAGCCAAACTGCACATCCTGCAACATCGTCTTGATTGACGTTGCGGCGCAATGGTGAATTCCGTTCGACATGTTCGAGAATGTCATCGAATCCAGGAATTCCGCTCGCCGCCAATGTCCGAATCGGACCTGATGAAATTGCGTTGACTCGATGTCCATCTTCACCAACACGCATGGCCAATTCTCGAACCCATGCTTCAAGCGCAGCTTTGGCGATGCTCATCACACCGTAATTTGGAACATATCGTGTGCTGGCTGCATACGTGAGGGTGATTGTAGAGGAATTTGGTGCGAGATGGGGGAGGGCGTGTCGCATGATTCTCTGCAATGAATGAGCGGAAATTGTCATCGCAGTGTTGAGGGGGCCATCTTCGACAAACAACATGTGTCGATCAAAACATTCTCGAGGTGCAAATCCAATCGCATGAATGACGATGTCAGCCTTGGCACCAGGTGTAGCCTGTTGCCATTCCTGGAAGAATTCAGCAGTGGTCTCCTCGGCGGCGACATCAATTGGATAGAACGCCTCAATGGCACTGAGTTGGTCCTTCAGTTGAAACACTCGACTCATGAACCGCTTCTGATACCCCAAGATTAGTTTGCATCCTGCTTCTGCCAATCGATTGCAAATTGCCCAAGCAATGGAGTCCTCTGAAGCGACGCCAAACACCAGTGCAGTCTTTCCTTCTAGTTGCAACATGAAACCACTATCAGCCCTTCGGGCTGTTGGCTTCGGCAGCAGACGGGTTTTGAGGGTGCCCCTCAGAACTGACCCTACGGGTCAATTTCGCCATATAGTGCGCTGGGCCAGATTGAATGAACGTGATGGAGCAAATCTTCGGCCTGCTCTACACCAACTGTTTCTAGAAGGGCAGACACAAGTGCTTGAGTTCTCTTGGGCACTGTTTTTGGCCCCAGTACCGCACCTGGTCTAGATGGATCATCAAGATAATCGGTTTCCATCGTCCATGTGGATGAACAATGGCGATATGTTTCAATAATCGTGGTAAGGCTATCTTTGCCCATACTAACCGATGATGACAAATCATGGGTGAAAGATTCACTGACATCTGCAGGAGCATAGTGATGCACAGCACGATTTCGTGTCAAACCAGAGCGGTCACAAATTGCAGCCAATTCTGCATTCGTTTGAGAGCCATTTTCCTCGACGTGTAATTGGATTGGGACCTGTGCTTGAGAGGCCATGTGCATGACCGTTTCCAATTGTTCATTTGCGGCATTCCATATTTCATCTGATACAGGATAGTGAGGACGCCCCACTTCACCTAGAGCAACAGCCTCACCTTCAGCGCAGTAATCCAATGCAAGAGCAACTGAATCAATATGTAACCGAGTTGCTTTTTCCAATCCTAACGTGTGAATTTGTTTCTCCCAAACGACCGGATGTGGGCCCAAAATCACTCGGACATCAAGCCCGATCTCTCTTCGCACAGATTTGGCCATCTCCAGCGTTCCAATGTATGCCTCATTGACTGCTTGGATTGATTCAGGTAAATTCGATGGGAATCCGGGTTTGTGAACCAAGCAAAGATGTGTTCCCCCTGCATTTGCGAAATCTCTAGCCGCATCTATTCCCCTCCCACTTGAATCCAAATGAAGATGAGTGTCCCAAATCGGGCCAGTCCAACGGCCCTCGCTGATTGCCATTTTCATCAACCCAAGAGATTCTCATCAGAGAGGCGTTGTTTCCACCGACGAGCAGCCATGGCGACCAATTTTCCGTGACGGGCTTCCGTTGCGATTCCCCTGCCATTACGGAAAAGAAGCAGCTTGATTTCGTGTTGTTGATCATCGATTCTAAGACAGTCCAATTCAACATCCAAGACGGCTTCAGGATATAGATCTGGGACTCCTTCAAGAGACACTGTTGTTTCAAAATCGAAAGAGGCAACCACTGGTCCGACTTCAAAGGTCATCCCTGATTCAGCCTCGCCCAAGCGCAATAGAACCTCTTTCGCAGCGAGATGAGCCAAATCTTGTTTACGACAACCATGAACAATGATTTTCCCGTCCTGATCAATCAATAGTGTTGCACGGGGAGCCACCAAAGAGAGTGTGACGTATCTTCCGCTGCGCTTCCCCCCAATCTCATCAACAATTTTCTGAGGGTCGAGTGTTGAAGCAGGGGTGAATCTAAACAATTGATTCTCTACTCGTGCTTCGGTCATTCTTGTTCCTCCTCAACATGTTCTGGTAATGGGGATTTCTCCAATGCTGAATAGATGCTGGGCATCCAAGCCTGCATGACTGGCACGAGGAGCACGGGCGCCCCTTCACCATCAACCTGTCCCCCTGAAAGTGTACCGAGGGCACCTCGCAATC
Organism: Candidatus Thalassarchaeaceae archaeon; assembly: GCA_030747395.1. Lineage (GTDB taxonomy): Archaea > Thermoplasmatota > Poseidoniia > Poseidoniales > Thalassarchaeaceae > MGIIb-P. The sequence goes on along the minus strand of JASLKT010000055.1, from coordinate 2,955 downwards.
GAGAAGCAAGGCGAGTGTCTCGGCGGGCACACAATTCTTCAGAAAGTACTGACTCTGAGCGATACCACCAAGCAGCACCAAGTGCACTGGCTTGCGCCAAGCCATTGGCCTTTGCATCGTCACGCTCACATTCGGGAGGGCTGGCATTTTTCATTGCCACACGCAGTGTTTTTTTCCAAACTCTACCACTGAAAATTGAACGGACAAGATGGCGCAAACGTACCATCTCGTCAGCACAATCCTCAACCCATTCAGTCCATTCTTCATCTTCCGGTTCAACGAAAAAAACAGGTCTGCTCCCAGTTCCTGAATGGCTCTCTGCAGCAATCAGTAGACGCCGTGGCTCAGGATCTGGAAATCGACATGATTGTATGGATTCGATGGATGACATTCCGAGCATCATCCGAGCCAAAGTTCCACCACTCGATGCAATGGAATCACGATTGATTCCAGGGGATGATTTCTCTTGCTTAATTTGTTCATCCCAAATTTCAGATTCATCATCGGGGAGGAGGAAAGCCAAGCCATTCCATTCCCCTACAGTTCTTCGAAGAGCACCCGTGAGAACCACATTTGGAACGAATGGCCACAATCGAATGGTTCCACCACAAGGGTCTTCCCAATCGATTGGCGACCAATTCAAGGCCGAATCTACCATCGGTTCAACCTCATTCTTGACTCGCGAGCCACTCTTCGAGTTGATCGACATTCCAACCTTGGTCGAAGTAGTTCTGGATGGTCGCTTCATCCCAGAATGGGAATTTCTCTTTGGCGATATCCATCGGACTCTTCGTCACCGCAGGTGGGCCACGAGAAGCACCAGGAGGGCCTCTTCGGTCACCGGGTCGTGTGGCTGGAGGGCCACGGCTTTGCATCGGTGTCACCGGCTGTGCAGCCGGTAGGAAATCGTCTTCCTCGATGTATTCCAATTCATCATCTTCAACCGTCCGATTGAGAACCAAAAGAACGACGACAACCGCGATAATCAGTACGATGACTACACCAGCAATGCCGATGTAAAGGCCCGCACTACTGCTCTCATCTGACTCTGCGTACTTTGCAACATTGAAGGCTGGGATACTAGCAATTTCCTCATTATTCATGTCGAGAATGACATAACTGACATTTGTTGCAGCATTCGGAAATTGGTCCATTGAGATGCGCCATCGTGTATCTTCACCAGGTTGAACACTGAATGGGCAGGTGTGACTTTCTGAGGGCAAGGCTTCGCCGCCAATCCATGTCACAATCTGGATTTCTAACACCCCATCCTTGTTTCCTTCATTTGTAAAATCAATCAACAAATCGAAGTCGGATTCTGCCATCGGGCGATCAACTGACAAATCTACACGTGTGATACTGAATTGTGCTGATTCGTAAGCGATTTCATAGGTTCCAGCACCACTGTTAACCGAATTTCCGAAAGAACCGGCACCTCCAATGGTCTGGCCGGCTGAATCATGTCCAGTCAACCAGAACTTCACAATCACATTGTCCATGTCATCAGGGATAGGCTGTGTCGAATCCCAGAGATCAAAACAGGTTGATGTCGCACGGATTCGACCTTGGGATGATTCAAGATACAAAGGTGTGCTTTCCCAACCCGGTCCGTCTTCAAAGGCATTCAGATATTCAGTCCAATTGTACTCAAATCCACCGACCGCTTGGGTTTTGAAGAACATCCAATTCAATTGTACTGATTCGGTATTCATTCCCTGTAGTTCATCGATGAAAATCTCTGCATCGAGACAACCCATAATCGATGAAGAAATGCTACCTTCAACAGTTTCACCGGTCACGGAATTGGATAAATCCCACGAACCGAACACAGCGTCTGGTCGATCACCATCCACCTTGACAATGAATGAACGCGAAGGTGCAGGTGTATTGTCTACAGCACCCTCAGGCATACCGAGTAATTGGAATGTGTAACTATACTCATTGGTCGCTGATGCGGCGGGTACAATCAATTGGAAAGACCCGTTTTCAAAGGCATAATCGTTCACATCTACCAAAGCAGGTGAATAACCACTGTCAGGCAATCCGGCTGGATAGAGTGGTGTTCGAGTCACCTGTAGTGTGAGTGGAATTTCAGGACCAACGAAAATCAAATCGTTCATTCCTGCACTGAACACGTATCGGCCTTCAATGACAAGAATGTCACCTTGGTAAACGAATCCGCCGGATGGAGTGCCTACACCTACAGTTGGGAATCCAGATGTATCCTCAACATGGAAGGTGGTTGTGTCTAGCTCGATTCCACTGGAGTAAGACCAGCGTTGAGGATTTCGTGCAGCGCTAATGTGAACCTCGTTATTGTTGAGATCTTTGTCCTTCATGCCAACATCAGGTGTTTTCACGCCACCTACATATGACAATGGAATCGACCATGACATGCGGATGGGAACATCGAGAGTGAATTGCTGCTCGAACGGTGAAATTAGAACAGTCCCCTCACGTGTGAGCATGCGTGGCTTGATTCCAGTGTTTTCGTAATCGTCTAAGATTTCAATCCAAGTACTGGTCGTCCACGCTGTATCATTTTGAGGCGAGTAGGTGATTTCGATGCAACCTTCAGGGTCGTAGGTTTGTGTCATTGAAGGATTGCAAATTGAGGGGTTCATTGTGATGCGAATCGTCTCAATATCTTGCCAACCATTGTCGTCTTTTCCATCGACCATCAGATGATACACGTTACCAGCGTAAATTGAGCGATTGTTCTCGTTTAGCATGGTGCCGTGGGAATCAGAAATGTGGAATCCTTCGACCAAGGGCGTGCGACTTTCCATGGCGATGTAAGTTACCGTATCCTCATTGATTCCAGCGCCGCCACCATCAATTTGGTTACCACCAATATCTCCACCAGAGACGAACAGACTAACCATCTGGGGTGGGTCGATTCCACTGTTTGCATAATCACTGATACACTCACAGGGGTGGTCGATGAGATAGTAC
>JASLKT010000054.1:11306-11565 GCA_030747395.1 Candidatus Thalassarchaeaceae archaeon | reverse complement strand
CTATACTTCCCAATGATCGTACCTGAATGTTTGATGCTTGAACCCACTGAAACTGAGAGCAAAGAAGCGATTGATCAGTTCGCCGATGATTTCCTTCACATTCTGACAGAGGATCCTGAACTGGTCAAAACCGCACCACATGATACGCCTGTGAAACGTGTTGACGAAGTCTGGGCCGCTCGTAACCTCATTCTTCGTCATCCTTGTGATGACGAGTGATTACAGCGACCACTGAACATAGAATCAGTGATTCAATGAT
>JASLKT010000054.1:2699-11296 GCA_030747395.1 Candidatus Thalassarchaeaceae archaeon | reverse complement strand
TACAGCAGGCACACTGAGCAACCCATCCTCTTCAATGGCGGGCTCAACGGACGCATTCTCATAATCGTCGGGCATTATCATGAACCAATCCAAATCTCTTGGGATGTCTTCAGATAGGAATTCATGCCCATCACCATTGACGAGGAAATCATCTTCGATTCGAATTCCAAACCAACCATCGTGATAGATGCCAGGTTCTACTGTGATTGCATCCCAAATCATCAGAGGTTGTTGATTGTATTTCAGACCGAAAAGTGGGTCATCAGCACCACTTGAGAGTAAGGGTGGCTCATGGACGCAGACTCCAAATCCGTGGCCAAGGGAATGGATGAACAAATCACCATATCCTCGTTCAGTAATGTGGGTGCGAGCAATATCATCTGGCACCCATGCTGGTGTACCAGATTCAATGACCGGGAATGTCAAATTCTGTGCATCATATACGGCCATATACGAATCGATAATCGTGAAATTATCAGTTCCCCCTACGATGTATGTTCGTGTGATGTCACTGACCCAATCATTCACGCGTGCGCCCAAATCAACGACGACGACGTCACCGGGCATCACTTGTTTTGGCCCCGCTCCATTGTTGTCAGGATCACCGTGAGGAATCGCACCATTTGCACCACTCGCTACAATTGTATCAAAGGAATTCCAATTTGGATTTGAACCTGCATTTATCATTGCTTGATCGATTTCGCCGGCGATGAATTCCTCGGTATAATTGGCACCCATCAGCACCTCCCAGAGCATGAAGCGAGCTGTCTCTTGCCCAATCTTTGAAATCCTCACAGTTTCGCGAATTGAATCATCCTTGTTTGGAGAAATTCCGGTGGGAGAAGGGACACGCCCGACTTCGGTTTCACATGCGGCAGCACTTGGGATGTAACTAATCAGAAACAGGGCCAGAACAAGCAAGGGAATGACTCGCTTCAGCATGTCCGCACCAATGCTGCGTGAACACCACAGTGTTTTGACGCTTCGGACAACCCGCAGCGTCGAATTGATGCGGGATGGTCGCTACCGCATCGACATGGCGGGTGCGGACAAGTCCTTTCTCCTTGGAGAAGCGAGATGGTTTGGTTCGGGTCCTTTGCCATCCCGACTTCCACACGAAGTCGAGGCTCCCGATGCATGGGATGGTTGGCGCCGTCAGCGATTGAAACCGGGTCTTGTGGGGTTTCTTTTCCCCGCAGCATGGTCGGTCTTTTTCCTGTCTGCTGGATTGATTCCGATGTTGCTTCATGCCTTGGGTCATGGAATTGGGATGGATTTGAGGTTAGGCATCGGTCTATTCATTGGCGCCTTCGTTTTGCTTTGGCTCGCCGCATCGATGATTTCTCTAAATCAGACTGAAGGTTCTCCAGCGAAGATGCTCATGTGGAATCTTGTGCGAATCGAAACGATTCTGCTTGGAGTTCTCGTCTGGATCATCTACAATCAACCAATAGGTTCACTTGCAGTTTTGGCCATGCTGATTTCGATTCCATTGTGGCTATCCCATGTGGTGAGAATTGCAACTCTACTGGCATGGCCACCTGGGCGATGGCTTCTACCCATTGCCCACGTCAATGTTGGTCTTTCTAGCATTGATTCCGAGTGGATTTCTGAATCTAAGCGCTGGGCCCGTCGCCCTCTTGCCCGTCGCCAAATCAGTTCGGGTGAGATGGGTGATACGCGCCTAGAGTTGGTTCTGTTTGGTGTTCGAGAAGGCAATCAGGATTTCATTGCGATTCATTTGAATCACCCCAGTGGATCCATAATCGATCCATTTGTAGGTCCATCCATTGGACACAGTATACCATTTGCACGTTTGGGTCCCGCTTTCGCAGATGTCCCCAGCGTCGCAGGTATCCGAGAGAGGATTGGTCTTCCACCCGTGTCACCAGTCATCGCAGAATGGCCGACAGAACTGATTCCCAGTTGGAATCGAGAAGAGGAGTGATTATTCCCACTCAATGGTACCCGGTGGTTTGTGAGTAATATCATAGACCACTCGATTGACATGGCCCTTGAGTGTGTTTGTAATTCGTGTACTGATCTTTTGTAGGATACTGTGTGGGATTTCAGAGTAGCGTGCCGACATTCCGTCAATACTGCGAACAGCTCTGACCACAATCGTTTCACCATAAACTCGGGCATCACCATGTACGCCAACACTGCTTACAGGGAGTAATGCTGCAAAATACTGCCATGGAATTTCCATTTCTCCCGCTGCTGCTGCCATTTCAAATTCTTCTTCAACAATGGCGCATGCTTCTCTACATGCTTCAGTTCTTTCCCGCGTGAGGTCACCCAAGACACGGACTGCGAGACCGGGCCCAGGGAACGGTTGTCGATTGCTACTTGGAATCTCCATCAGTGCTGCCATATTGCGAACTTCGTCCTTGTAGAAATCGCGTAGCGGTTCGACAATTATCAGGTCAACATCCTCAGGCAAACCCCCCACATTGTGGTGACTCTTGATGACGTCACGATCGCCTCCACCGGATTCAATCCAATCGGGTGCAATCGTACCTTGGACGAGATACTTGGCTCCACACGCCGCTTGTTCTTCTTCAAAAACACGGATGAATTGTTCACCGATGACTTTGCGTTTTTCTTCAGGTTCCGTCACACCCTCTAGATGCTTGAAGAATCGTTCACTTGCGTCGACAACTTTCAGATTGAGTCCCAAATCCGAGAGCATTTCACGAACTTCATCAGTCTCACCTTTTCGCATGAATCCAGTGTCAACATAGACACAGTGCAGCATATTCCCAACAGCATTGTTAGCCATCACTGCAGCAACAGTTGAATCAATCCCACCACTACAAGCGATGATTGCAATATCGTCGATTTTGTCTTTGAGAATTGATACGCCTTCGTCAATGAGCATCTGTGCATCCATCTCATGCACCTTCCGACTGCGTCAATTCGTCGTCGGCAATGACCTTGTTCGTCATTTCTTCGCGGTAGGTGGCGAAGGCGGTGGCTAAGTCTGGGTTTGCACAGGCCAAGATTTGCACAGCGAGTACGGCGGCATTGTCTCCACGATCAACTCCCACGGTTGCTACAGGCATACCGGGTGGCATTTGAACGATTGAGAGAAGGGAGTCTAAGGGCACCTTTCCGCCTACTGGAACTCCAATCACTGGCTTCATTGTCATCGATGCGATGACACCAGGCAAGGCTGCTGCTACGCCTGCCATACCGATGAAAACCTGACAATCTACCTCAAGTGCAGCATCGATGATTCCTTCCAAATATTTGGGTGCGCGATGAGCGCTAGCGACACGCAATTCGTAATCGATACCGAAGTCATCAAGAATCTTTGTTGCCTTATTCGCAACGGGCAAATCCGAGCGAGAACCGAGGATGATGCAGACGTCCATCATGCTACGCCACCCGTGGTCGGTTCAAATGCCTCACGGTGCGCGCAGGCGCGCACGAATGGTGTGAAACCGGCCCGACTTCGCCGCAGCACCTCACCTCCACCTGTTGTGTCAATCGTCCATGTCCAAATGCCCGGACAGAGTCTGTCCCCACCAGAATGTACCAACCAATTTCTCGCCCCGAACATCTTACGGTGCTCCGCTACAGCAAAAGGGAGGAAGGGCGAAGGAAGATCCAACAGCCACAAGCCATCAACGCCTTCGCGTGCAGGCAAGAGCACAGTTGCGATTCGGCGGGCCAGATGCCTTTGACTCTGCACACAGCGCGCCTCAAGCCACGTCGGCATCACTTCTCCAGCCACCCAGAGATCGATGAGTAGCAACGCACGTCCACTTGCACCAATGAGGGCTGCCTCAGCGAAACTGCGAACTGAAAGTGGTACGGTTTCACCTTTTTGTAAATCGCAAAGGGCCCCAATCAGTCGCAATAAGCGCAATCGTGTTTCGATGTTTAGTCCTACGAATTGACTAGGTTCAGGTAGTACACCCCACAACGTCGAGCGCGAAATCCAGCGCACATCCATCAAATCTTCCGCAAAGTGTCGCATCAGCCAAAGGCGAATGTGTCCCCCGGGGTCCATCTCGAGTAATCGCAAGACCAAACGGTCGTTGACCAATCAGTATTTGATTCACTGGTGGGAGACCCAGGTTCCACTTTCAGCATCGTATCGTCTGAGGGTTCCATCCGGTTCCTGACACCACGAGACTCCCGTCTCGTCCGCCCAAGTGGTTTGACCATGTTCATTCGTGGCCGCGTGTGCCGGTATGGTGGGCAGTGATACAGTTGGAATTGGACTCATCATTTGCTCATCAATTCCCGCCATGGAGTAGATATCTTCTGCAGGTTGGGCTTCCATGCTGAAGCTACCCGCAATTTCTTCTTCTCCGCGACCCGAACGTCGCATGATGAACACGGCCACACCTGCAATTCCAACGAATACAACAAGCACTAGGGCGATCCAAAATGGCATTGCGACTCCTCCTTCGTCGACAGAGCGACTTCGATCTGAGGGGTAGAAGTCGGCGACATCTCCGACACCATCTCCGTCGCTGTCTGCGACTTCGGTGGGGTCATCTGGGAACGCGTCTTCGGCATCATTGACACCATCGTTGTCACTGTCAATCTGACTGAGACCACAACCCACATTGTTGACCGATTCACCTGCGGGCGTATTCGCACACGCATCTGTCGCATCCATTACAGAATCAGCATCAGTGTCGACCTGTTCGGGCGAACACCCATCTGCGCGTGCATTCCATGTGGTCATCGTGTTTGCACATTGATCGAGATCGTTGGACACGCCATCGTTGTCATCGTCGAGTTCGGATGGAGCACAGCCATCGCCGTCAACCGATTCTCCTGCTGGACTATTCGGACAGTTTGTGTCCATGGAATCATTGACACCATCACCATCACCATCTCGCTGGGTTGAATCGCAACCATTCGCATCCGCATTGTAACCGGGTTGTGTCATCGGACAGATATCGTCGGCATCCACAATGCCGTCATCATCAGTGTCACGTTGTTGTGCACCACAGCCTGTATTGTCTGCAACATCACTTGTTGAAGTGTAGGGGCAAATATCGTCGGCATCAAAGATACCATCCTCGTCGGTATCCCATTCAGTATCTGCACAACCATAGCCGTTCACATATGCACCGGGTGGAGTTACTGGACACTGGTCAAGGTGATCCTTGATTCCATCATTGTCGGTATCGCGTTGACTTGCAGCACAACCGTAGCCATCCACAGCTTCACCCTGTGGTGAACCAGGGCATGCATCTAATGCATCGCTGATTCCATCCATGTCGCCATCTTTCTGCGAGTCACTGCAACCAATCGCATCGGCAACTTCGCCGCCGGGCGTATTTGGACAGGTGTCGACATCATTGGCCACACCATCGCTGTCATCATCAAGTTCCGAAGCGGCACAACCGTTGCTGTCGACAGTCGCGCCAGAGGGGCTGTTCGGGCATTGATCGGGATTCACACCATTGGGGTTGTCTCCGTAGCCATCACCATCGGCATCCTGTTGCTGAGTGTACTCATTGGGGAATGCGTCGGCGTTGTTTCCACTAGGATTGTCACCCCAACCATCACCATCGCTGTCAGCCCATTGTGTACCATCATTAGGGAATGCGTCGGGATTCGTTCCAGAGGCATTGTCTCCATAGCCATCGCCATCTGAATCTAAGCATTGACTGGGGTCGTTTGGCCAAACGTCGGCGTTGTTTCCATCTGGATTGTCGCCACAACCATCACCATCAGCATCGGCCCACTGTGTCCCATCTTGTGGGAAGTGGTCAGGCATGTTACCCGTGGGATTGTCCCCATATCCGTCGCCATCATAATCAGACCACTGTGAAGCATCGTTGGGAAATTGATCTCCAGATGTTCCGCTCGGATTGTCACCATACCCGTCGCCATCAGTGTCTGCCCACTGTGTGGGGTCTGTTGGCCAAAGGTCGGGGTTGTTTCCATTGGGGTTGTCACCGTAGCCGTCGCCATCGGAGTCGGACCATTGTGTTGAATCTTGAGGGAAATCATCTGCGTAGTTTCCATTAGGATTGTCACCATACCCATCTCCGTCGGTATCTGACCACTGCGTGGAATCGGTTGGGAAGGCATCTGCATTGGTGCCGTTGGGGTTGTCACCATATCCATCTCCATCTTGGTCAGAGCATTGTGTGGGGTCGAATGGGAATTGATCACCGTTGGTTCCGTTGGGATTGTCACCACAACCATCACCATCAGCATCGGACCATTGTGTTGCATCTAGTGGGAAATCATCTCCATAGTTCCCGCTGGCGTTGTCCCCGTAGCCGTCACCATCGGCATCATTCCATTGAGTCGGGTCGTTGATGAAATCATCCACATCGTCAGTGTAACCATCACCATCGGTGTCACGCTGACTGGCAGCGCATCCGTTCTGATCCACAGTTGAACCAATGGGTGTATTTGGACAAAGGTCATTGGAATCCCAGACACCATCACTGTCAGCGTCATAGATGTAAGAGAAACAAGTCAAATCACCCGTTAATTGGGTTCCGTTTGCAGTCCACAGATCCGCAATCGCACAGTACTGTCCACTCAAACTGGGTGTATTGTACGCCCATGCACCGAAACTCATCGTGTTGCCAGTTGCTGTGACATTGGTTAAACTAGACGAAGCCACAGTAGTATTGTTCGAATCAAGAATCGTAACCTGCCACATGTAGCCATTACCTGGCACCAAATCTGTTCCTTGAGTGGTGACTGAATTGGTAGTGGCATTGGCATTGTTGGTATATGTCGTGATGGAAATCGCTGGTGGGCTTGGAACAAACTCATCGTAATGGGCGCCAATGTAACTGCTCCCAGTCGATGGAATCAAAATTGCCTCGAAGTTGTGTTGATTACCCGTTGTAGGATATGCCCACGATACATTCTGATACCATGATGTCGAACTGGCTGTGAAGTTCACCGTATTTGAGCCCAGAGAAGAATTTGTCACATTGTCATATGCCCACCATTGCACGGAATAGGATTGTCCAACCGTGAGGTTTTGCGCGTGCATCCATCCACTGTCAGAGGCTGTAGTTGCAATCTCTAGCATTTCGTAGTAGAAAATATCGAAATCGAAATCCGAGAATGCATTGTTCTGATAAAGGAAGCTGATAACAGCAAATTGTCCTTCCATGTTCGTTGTACTAAACGAGTAGTTGTGCGAGTAGGAGGTGGATCCTGCAGTCCATGAAACCGGAGTCAAAGTGGTGTTACTCGACGTCCCATCAACATAGTACTCATACAGCGTTGATTCTAGAAGATAGTTCGATCCAGTGGTCAGGTTTGACAAGTCTGCTGTAGCGCTGAACTTGTCCGGCATGGTCACGCCAAGGATTGGTGTTCCAGCGGGTGTACTCCCCGTCGTTGAGTCTTCAATTGTGAGTCCGTAAGAATTGGTCGCACCAATGTATCCGTAGATGTAGAGGTGTGCTGTGAAGTTTCCAGATGCAGTGTGAGTGATGGCTTCGTTATCGGAAGATGAAGATCCTGAACCGAGCATAATCGTGCCTTGCATGAGGTCCATGTCGAGATCCCCATTGGCATAGGTATGCGTGTTGTTAATCCAGTAGGTGGTACCACTAATCATCGGGATTGCAAAGTAATCATCATCAGTTGAGGTGTGAATGGATAGATTGGATTGCGACAACGGAAGTGTGCTGACCACGGTTGCAGTGGTTGTGTTTTCATTGGGTTCAAACATGTCTCCAGACCCGCCGCCTGGTGCTGAGATCGCAGTGGTTGAACTGCTCCAAGCATTGTTGTTAAATTCGTCGAGTTCGGTAACATTCCCCCATCCATCTGGCCATACTAGCCAGTAGTAATTTCCAGCACTAAGGGTGGATGGAATTGAGACGGATGTGATGTATCCCTGACTGGTATTGATGCCAAGATTTGGCCCCGTAATCAGCGTACTGAGGATGGTATCTGTTGTATCGTATGTCGTGTCTGTTGACAGGATGACCGGGATATCATAGGGTGTGCTCGATGTCAGTGCTGCCGTGCCATTATTGTAGATTGTATAGCCAATATTGACGTTACTCCCAGTGGTTGCTGTATTCGGCCCAGAAACACCGCTACTGGTCAAATCAGGTCGTGGGCTACTATTGTTAGTCCACATGTCTAGTGAATATGTTCCATCGCTAGAGTATCTAGAAACGACAACGTAGTAGGTTCCAGCATTCGAACTATTTGTGATGAAAATGAAACTCTCCAGTGGGTCATTGTATTCGGATGCTTGAAGAATGGTTGTATTTGAATCGACGAGATAGAGGTCAAAATCAGCGCCAGTTGGGACTGTTAATTCGACGGAGTAGTCTTTGCCAGCGGTTAATGTGACGCTGTAGAAATCCATCAAATCATTTGCATCAACACAACCAGGGACGTTCTGGCTCGACGGATCGGTTCCAAAGGTCTTGGTTGTGTTTGTACTGTTGGCTGCATCCCCAGATGTGCCACCATCATTCTGTGTACTTGGGCAGGGTGCACGGGGACCTGCTTCAGCGATGATTCTTTCACCAAGTTCAAGCGATTGCGGCTCGAATTCTTGGTTTTCAGCAACGTCTTGTCCCATGGGCATTTGCACCAAGGGGGACAATGCGGTCAGAATCATCAGG
>JASLKT010000054.1:0-2689 GCA_030747395.1 Candidatus Thalassarchaeaceae archaeon | reverse complement strand
TGCTTTCGATTTCACGGCAGTTCCACTGCGGGAGGTCATGCGGTTGCGTGAACATCCTAGCATTTGAACATCCCCCCGTGCGGGCGGGCGCGCGTGTGTCCGCGAATTTTCAGTCTAAATCCACACATCATTGTCTGCGGTCAGTTCCCCTTCCGCCTCTCCAGTGTTGACCACACCACGTGGTTCAATCAGCATCACTTTGCATTCATTTTCGGCTCGGGGCTTGTGCCTGACACCCTTGGGGACAACACACATCTCACCGGCTTCTAGAGACATCGTGCGGTCTTCAAATTCTATCTCCATATTGCCTTCAACCACCAAGAATAGTTCATCGGTATCGGCATGATCGTGCCAGACGAATTCACCTTGGATTTTCACCAATTTGATTTGATAATCGTTCAACTCTTCTACAATCTTGGGAGTCCAATGCTCAGAGAACAGGGACAGTTTGTCTTGCAGGTTGATTTTCTCCATGACCTTTGATTATGCGTGTGCCTCTTATCCTTGTCTTCCTCACAATCAGGGTTTCTGAAAAGCGCCGTGTGCAGGGTTCGAACCTGCGACCTGTGGATTAACAGTCCACCGCTCCACCAGCTAAGCTAACACGGCTTGCGAGTCGGCGACTTGGCCTTCATTCAAGAATGAATCGGGTGGCATTGGTTGGAATCGACGGGGCTGCTCAATGGTGAACACTAAGGGCGGTTTTGACTGGATTCAAGGCATGGGTGATGCCGGCGGAGCTTGGAAGGCCTCTCCAGAAAACCTTGCACATGCCGAGGCCGTTCTCTCTGCAACCGCAGCAAGCGGGGCCCAGTATCGCGATGGTTTGGGCATGATTGCCAGTGAGAATATCGTCAGTCCCCGCGTACAGGAAGTCATCACCAGCGATCTGCATGGACGCTATGCTGAGGGCCTGCCCGGCAAGAGATACTACCAGGGTTGCGATGGTTTTGATGACATCGAATCACTTGGAATCTCATTGGCTCAGAAAGTGTTCAATTGCAACTTTGCGAACATCCAATCTACTTCTGGAACCGTCTCCAACATTGGTGCTCTCAAGGCATTGGCCAAACCCGGTGACAAAATCACTGCCGTCTCAACAGCAGATGGTGGTCACATTTCGCACGCTCGAATGGGTGCGGTTGGATTGCGAGGCTTAGATTTGACGACATACCCGTGGGATGTCGATCGAATGGAGCCGGATGTGGATGCGGCGTGCGCCATGATTCGCGAAGTCGAGCCCACACTCGCACTGGTTGGCCAATCTGTATTCTTGTTCCCCACTCCATTGCAAGAAATGGCTGATGCCGCACATGAAGTCGGTGCCAAGGTGATGTATGATGGTGCCCACGTTCTCGGATTGATTGCGGGAGGTCAGTTCCAAGATCCATTGAGAGAGGGTGCCGATGTTGTGACCGGCTCTAGCCACAAGACATTCCCGGGGCCTCAAGGTGGATTCGTGTTGTCAAATAGTAATGATGAGAAATTCCAGCGCAAATTGAATAGTGCTATTTTCCCAGGCGTCTGTTCATCTTACCACTTGCACCACGTTGCAGGCAAAGTGATTGCATTGGCCGAATTCGCTGAATATGGTGCGGCTTATGCTGAAGACATCGTTAGCAATGCCAAGGCGTTTGGTGCAGCAATGGCTGCTGAAGGCTTTGACGTCTTGGCCGAAGGTCGAGGATATACTGCTTCTCATCAAATCTTGACCCGCCACGGGGACACTGATTCAGGTGCGGGTGCAAAGGCAGCTCAGTTGCTTGAGGATGCAGGAATCATCACCAACATGAACATGCTACCAGGCGATTCCAAGGCAATGACACCGAGCGGATTGCGCTTGGGTGTTCAGGAATTGACTCGCGTTGGAATGGGCAATACGCAGATGGAGGAAGTTGCCAACCTGTATGCACGGGTATTGTTGAAGGGCGAGGGTCCTGCTTCGGTGAAGGTGGATGTCGCAACTTTGAAGTCCGAATTCCAAACGATTCGGTACTGCTTCAATGAAGAGGCAGTCAGTGGCTATCCGCTTTGAAATAATTGCGTAGCCTTAAACGACCTCGTCACTTGAAAGTTGCATGGCGTGCAAAAGTTGCAGAAAGAATCCGTGCGAATGCTATAGTGACGATCCAGAAGAAGAAGGCTGTAATTAGAAGATGGTGGCGACCGTATACGGGCGCATGGGTAATCAATCGAAGGACGCACTGAAAGCCCTTTGAAATTCAATATTCGTTTCAATGGGTATTCGGATAGACCCTATTCATTCGCCCATCCTGTTGCTGCATAGATAATCAACGCTATTCCTACAACAAGCAAAGCGGGCCAACCAAAGGAGATTACTGCAATTAATGCTATTCCTGCTACAATACCAGCCCTTACTTTCACAACAGGATCACGAATATCTTGGCCAGAACGGAACCATGACCAAGGCCTCGCCAAAGCAATCACGCCACATGGGAAAAGCAATAGTGAAGCCCACATGCTGAACTTAGCAGCAGAACCCAATGATTCACAAGTTTCGTCACAGGTCCCACCTGAGCCCCCCAAACCGGAACCCATCCCAGAAAGAATCCAGATGAATCCCAAGATAATCATGAGTACAAACATCACAACACTACCAGCAATAATGAGGAAACCAACCATTTGCGCTGTATCACCTTCAGATTTTGTGATGATGATTTTCTCCCGT
>JASLKT010000053.1 GCA_030747395.1 Candidatus Thalassarchaeaceae archaeon | reverse complement strand
CTATTGCCTAGGTAGAACGACAGTTTCGAGAATTGGAAGTGTAATCTTCAAGGGGGGCCGAGCCACAGGGTGGGTTCCATGCCACCGGATGAGTCCGTCGTAGACGCTCGATTTCTTGCGCATGATTCACTCCGTGATGGGCAAAGAGAGATGATCAATGATGCATTCAAAGTCATTACAGAAGGTGGTTTCATGCTCGCAAATGCCCCAACGGGCATTGGCAAAACCGCTGCTGCACTTTCTGCTGCATTGACTGTGTCTCGAGAAAATGGCGGCATGCAAGTACTGTTCATGACTGGACGGCAATCTCAACACAGAATTGTTGTCGATACTGTTCGTCATATCAATGAACGATTGCCTGAAGGTGATTCCAAAGTCACTCTTGTCGATATGATTGGTCAAAATGGCATGTGTATCAACGAATTAGCTCTGCAACACGGTGGAAGGTTTCGGCAAATTTGTGGAGAATTACGAGGGACTAGAAAATGCAAACCGTTTCTGGAAGATTCACCTGGATTGCGATTGAAAGTCCTGCAAGATCCACTGCACGTAGATGAGTTGGTCAATGTTTCAAGGAATTATCGTAGTTCTGAAGGGCCACAGCCAACGTGCCCATGGAAAATTGCAAGGGAAACTGCAAGTCAAGCGGACATTCTTGTCTGTGATTACAATCACTTGTTCAACGAAGATACTCGTAATTCAAGCCTAGAAGCAATGGGTTTGAACATGGAAGATATGATTGTGATTATCGATGAAGCACACAATTTGCCCGACCGGATTCGGCGTGGATTGAGTCGGACATTGAATGATAAATTACTACGCGATACCGTCTATGAATTGGAGGAATATTGTGAATCCCTATCCGAAGGTGGACTTAATTCTACATTGGAAGAAGCGAACTTCAGTCGCGCTCGCGCGTGTTCGACTGCTTTGAAGCGATTCAAGGGGCGGTTGTCCACTTGGATTCGTGAACAACGCGATGCATTGCGAAATCCAGGTGATGTTGGGGCTGAAATTGAGGTTCGAGTCGAAGCAGACTACATCCTGTCCATGCTCCGTCAAGAATTGTCAGGAGACATCTCGGGTGAATCGATTGACTTGACCGGCCTCATTGGGCAACTATTCCTTGTTCAGGTAGATCCAGATGAAGATGAAGATGAAATGGCGACGGATCGCTTGGCCACAGTTCTGTCAATCCTCGACAAATACGCCCAATCACCAGCCATGTGTGTCGTCCTCACATCTAGGGGTGATGAAAACCGAATTACGACACATCTTCTCGACCCCGGAATTGTCAGTTCTGAAGTGTTCTCTGCCGTTTACGGTGGTGTACTAATGTCTGGAACATTGACACCACCTGAAATGTACGCTGAATCGTTGGCCATACCTGTATCCAAACCTGTGGGTACGGCGTCATACCCGTCTCCCTTCCTCGCTGATCGGCGACCCGTTTTGATTGCTTCAAATGTGACCTCAAAATACACTGAACGCGGACCTGAAAACACCCGAAAAATTCGACAACACATCCAATCTTTGCTACAGAATACACCGGGACATGTCGCGGTTTTCTGTCAATCATACCGAATGCTTGAGGATGTTGTCGAAGAGGGGGATTGGCCTGGGCGAATGATTCTCTTGGAATCCAGAAACTGGACGAAAAAACGTGTAGATAGTGCCCTACAGCAATTGCGTGATGCGCGATTGCGAGGAACCAAAGTGCTACTCGCAGGAGTGTTTGGAGGTCGACTCTCAGAAGGTGTCGATTATTCAGATAACATTCTTGATGCGGTGGTTTGCGTTGGAATTCCAGTCGCACCCCAATCGGTTCCACAGAATGCACTTAGAGAATATATCGAAAAGAAACATGGACGAGGTAAGGGGTGGAAATATGGTGCATTACAACCCGCTGTAAACAGTGTATTGCAAGGAATGGGGCGCGCTATTCGAAAGGTCGAAGATCGGGCCTTCATACTGCTTTTGGATCATCGATTGTTATCAGGACAATATCGTGCTTGTTTACCGCCCACATTGACGACCATTAAAGTCGATGAAGCCAAACGAACCGGGCGTTGGGCAAAGCAATTCTTTGAGAGACACCCTGAGCCAGCGAAGGGTGATTAGAGCGATGGATGGGTTCAAGGACACCCAATGATGCCACGGGTAAGGGAGATACCATGGATTGGGAGACTATTGAGTTGATTTCCATCCCAGAGGATGATGAAAAAGCAACTCCTGAGCCCATTCTTGCTGGCCTATCAGCAGGACCCTCTGATTTGCACGATGCCTTCCTATCCGATTTACCACACCTCGCAGAAACCCAAGCAGCACATGCCAATCATCTGGCGATGGCTGGCGAAGGTATTGATGCACACTTTACAGAGATTCAATCACTTCAAACTGCTGAGATAGCCATCGGAAACCTCGGTGGTTTTCGTGAAGGTGATGCATTGATATTACCACTTTCAGGTGCCATTCAGGATCGTGTCCAACTTGAGATTCGTTCGCAGGGGGAATGGACATCCCTCCGACTCAATGCCGAAGGGAGTGATGGTTCGAACTTCACCCGAACGTTTGCTCTACCCCCTGGGACAGAACTGGCTCGCGCCGGTTGGCGCGGCGACCAATTGGTGCTAGATCTCGTTCGTGATTAATCTCAAACGGGCGGTGGCGCTGCTGCTGCAGGCATCTGCGATGCATTCTGAATTTCTGCAATGGCTCGCTGAAGTGCGGCCGTAGCTTGACTTCGGTGTGCATCGCCGAGTTCATGTCGACTGTAACGGGCAATCTCAAACATATTGTCGAGTGAGGTCAATGCTTCATCACTGATTGTTGGCATGGCTTTTCGAATGGCCATCTCGAATTCACGAACGGTTTCGAAATCGCGGCGTAGGTGCCCGTGGGACATCAGGACGCCACAGAGTTCCTCGTAGCAATGGAAAATCGCCTCGCGAATCGCATCACCTGCTGCCAATAATTCCGCAGTGTAAGAGAAGATTTCTGCCAACTCATCGATTGTATCGCGCCGGCGTGCGTAGAGTACCCATGCCCCTCCAACAGCAGCTGCAAGGATGGTTGCAACAAGCCCGTAAATCCAGTAAGATACACTTTCAGATGATTGGCTTTGTGCTTCGTATTCTATTGCATACAAATCACGTGCAAGATTTTGCTTACTCTCATCTGAAAGTTCAGCGGATGAACTGTTGAATTGCAGATGCAGTGTACCCCAGTGGCCTTGATCCGAAAGTGGTGGGAGGCTGTCCGGCACTGAGAATTCAAATGCCCAAACACCGCCGTCGTTGGTAAATCCAGCTAGATACATTTCGAATGGATCTGTTTGGGAATCATTTCGCAAATGTGCCTCAATTGCGACACCAGGGATAACTTGGCTAGAATAATAATCTCGGACGATTACACTGCCGTTGATTGAGTGCCCACCCCATGCGATCTCCTCGTATTCAACTTCGAAGGTTGCTCTCACGCGTAGGAATAACTCTGCGCTTGTATTCGCAGGGTTGAGGTTTCGGATGTCGTCACGTTCACTACTGAGTTCGAGTGTTAAGTCACCAGGTGTGATGTATCGGTCTGCTGTGAATTCAATGACGAATCCACCGGTTTGGTTGTCCCAAATCAAATTGGATGTTGGCAATGTGGTGTTTCCACTCATCAATACCATTACCAAATTGGTCATCGAGTTTCCATTGCCACCGATTTCATCAATTCGGCCCTCAATTCGCACAGGATGCGTCGAATCACTGCGGATTGAATTGTCCGATACGAACGTTATCTGGATGTTGACATCCGCCCAAGTTGTCACGGTGATATTTCGATCACTTTCCAACCAAGAGGCGTCTCCTGTGTAGAGGGCGGTGATGAGATGATCCCCACGTGTACTCGACATGTCGACTGGAACGAATACGGTGAAGTTTCCATTTTCATCTGTCATGAGAGTTGTGAATGATGCGCCATCCAATGCGACTTGGACGGTGGCATTTGCGATGCCTGGCAATCCAACCACGTCGCTGTCGTATAATCGGCCGGTGATGACCCAATCAAAACCACGAGTGGCATCTCCGCCGTTGCTTGCACTCAATGTAATTGCAGAATGATGCGCTACCCAAAGAGTGCTGTTGGCCTCCCCACTGCGGTACCAGCCTTGTGCTGGAGCATAGACCTCAATGTCGTGGCTCCCCAATAACATCGAAGAGGGGATAGTCCAATTCAGTGACCAAACTCCATTCGAATCAGTAGAGGCATTGCCGATGAGCATTCCACCAATTCTGATGTCAACATTGTGACCCGAAATCCAGCCTGCAGGAAGGTTGTCCCGAACTGTTCCAGTGAATGTTACCGTATCTCCAATCGCCACCGCATCTGGTGGAGCAATGTCGATATTGATCGAACTGTAAACTTGCCAGTCAACCGTAGCGCTTGATTCAAGATAGAATGCTGCGCCTGAATATTCGATATCCATTGTAACCGGACCAAGGGTCATATCGGATGGAACCGGATAGAATACATCGAATGTGCCATTCTCATTGGTTGTCACATTGGTCAGGAAGACGTTGTCAAGATAGATGCTGATTGTCATATTATTGACTGGACGATCCACTGAATCCAACAAGATACCTGTCACCGAAATCAGTTCCTCACGATCGATTGGTCCACCGCCAGACATGATGTCGATGTGTGTTGGTTGTGTTGCGTTGAATTGTGAAGTTGCATTTGCAGGCAAGTAATATTCAGGATTGACTGAATCTCCCGCCCCGACGGGATCAACCCAAAGGTATCCTCCAAGGAAGCGGACCTCGACGTCGTGCGCGCCCGCAGTGGTGCCCTGAGGCAGTGTGTACGTGAGCGAATAAGCGCCGGTCGGGCCATCTGAAATAACGGCCCAAGTACCACCAACATTGTTGCCATCGATGAATAGATGGATGACACCACCCGATGCATTCCCATCCCCGTCCAATAGAGGCATCCCCCACTCATCTAGTAGGGTGCCATTGACGATGAGAATTTGACCTGCAATCAGATCGCCTTCGACACTATCTATGGTTAGAACGGTCGGTGCTAGGATAACGATTCGAGTACTTGCAGCATCTCCAATGACACCGGTTGTGCCACTGAGGCCACCATAACTGGCATCAATCAAATGTGGGCCAGGGGCTGTCGTATTCAGAACTGTAATCTCAACTGAACCAAAACCGTTGGAATCCGTTGTTACAGTCACAGGTGCGTTCATCCCAACAGGGTCGATTGTGACTGTTTCATTGGCAATTGGATCACCGGCGTTGTCAATCAGTGAAATGTTGACTGTGAAATTATCACCACGAATTGTTCGGTCTTCTAAATCAAGGTCGATTGGGTTCGTGATTGTCAGAACCGAATATCCTCGGCTATCGAAGGTATTGTTTCCTGAACTAAACATGTAGAAATTGACCGTTGGTGTGAATTCGGCTGTAATCGTGTGAGTCCCACGTGCGAAATCTGCATTCAGAGTCACCCAAGCCCACCATGAGCCGTTGCCACCTTGAGCTGTGCCATTGGCGACGGTGAATGTGTTCGTCCAACCATCAATATCGAAGGTTAAGGTCGGCAGCATTGGTGTACCATCTCGCTGAATAATCGCTGAACCATTGTCAGAAACCAAGGTCCCAGTGATGTTGAATCCGCCACCCGCAATTGGGTTGTCTAGAATCGGATCGACCACGAGGAAGGTGACCGAACGGACGGTTACCGTGTTGATTGGGTGGTGATCATGAAGCATGTGCCAAGTGCCATTGTAATACAACGTGATGGTGATTGGTCCCAATGGTTGATCATTGGGGATGGAGTATGAAAATCCAACATTACCACCTGCATCTGTTGTATTCTCTGCCAACCATGTTTCATCAAATTGTGCTCCAACCGATGTAAAGTTGATTATGCGTGGTGCGCCATTGCAAGTACTGCAGTTAAAGTCCGTCGTTTCAACCAATTTCCCCCCAAAGTCGACCGTGTCACCACGTGTGACAACAATGCCTGAAAGCGGGTAGTCATTATCGAAGTCAGTAACACCCATCACGAGAATTGTCATGTTACCAGTATCGGTTAGGTAGAATGGATTTGAACCATTGATTACAGAGACGATGAGTTCGTGGTTGCCACTGACAATTCCATCCCCGTTCGGATCAGAATTGATTGTCAGATTGAATGTCCCATTGATGGCCGTAGTATGCAAAGATGCCATCTTTTCTTCAGTATCATCGAGCCAGAATACTTCGATGTCGACAGGTCCTGAGAATGGGCGTGTTGGGTCAACAGAATCTTCAATGACACCTGATAGTTGGAAATTCGTTCCAGCGATGACAGTTGAAGGGACACTTGGGTCGAAAACCACCGAGGTCAATACCTGAACGGTCACATTGGCCAATGTGTGATTGCCAGTATATCGGGCACCGTTGTTTGTAGCCAATGTATCTGATTGATCATCGTACATGACTGCCCAAACATCGTAGTAACCGGGTTCCTGACTGAGAGGAACTGTCCAGGAAAGGGTGGCTCGGCCGTTTAGATTGGTGACGAAACTGCCCAGAGAAGTGTTTGCTCCGTTTGCATCCCAAAAGAATTCAACCGCAACATTGGAAATATTACTCAAACCCTCTTGCCCAGGGGGTGGCATCGAATAAAATGCAGCGACGTCCTTGACATCGACTTCCAGAGTGAGTTGATTGTTTACTTCTACAAGAACGGATGTGGCATTGAGATGAAGTGCTGCTTCGGATTCAGTTCCAATGTCCAATTGATGAGGGACATCCAATCTGTAGTAAGCCCCACCAGGCGGTGCACCTGCTGCGAAATCAGCAGAGACGCTGATACCCCAAATTCCACCAGGGAAATTGGTTGGCATGGTGAATGAAATGTTGTATTGACCGGTTGTTGAATTGACGGCAACAGTACCCATGGGGATGAAAGTTGGTGGTGGAGGGTTGCCCATCGGATCAGGCGGTCCCACACCAGGGAATTCAAACTCGAAGATGAGTGATGTCTGATTTCCAGTGATGACCGCATTGGTCAAATCATCACGAATATCACCTGTAATGTAGGATGAATCTCCGATGTGTACCCAATCAGCAGCAAGAGTCGTGCTAATGACGATTAATCCAGTAATTCGAACATCGCCTTGGCTGTTGCCAGATTTGTACCACTGTGTAGATGAAGTGTAGTTGGTATACCATACATAATCGCCAACCGGTGTGTTCGCATCAGGTGTCCAATCAATGTTCAATCCACCAAATTCCACATCAGCAGATCCATTGGTAGAGATTAGAATCCCATTGAACTCAGAGGTGTATGAACCGTTGGCTGGCAAGACATAATTGCCACGATGATCTGTCAACCCAATGTTCGTTGTTGTCGCTTCTCCCCGCATTAACGGGTTGAGGAAATATTCGATATTGAGGGTCGTTTGCAAACCATAGCTCAATCCAGTCGTTGTCGCATCTTCCTGTAATCCTGCGATATCACTCGCGCCGAGTGCATCGGGAATGAACAGAAGTTCGACATCGAGGTATCCAGGATCAAGTGTTTGGGCAAAACCGGCAGAGAAATTCCAGACGAGACTGAAATTCCCAGGGCTGGTGGACCAAGACGAGGCATTGAGAACCCAAGACGTGATGTTTTCCATCGGCCCAGTGGAACCATTCATTCGGATCTGTAGCCAAAGTACACCTTCCATCGGCTGAATGCTTTGTCCGCGACTGAGGATGGTTCCATTGATGTAGAGATTTTCATCAATTGACAGCAACGAATTATTCGCTCCGGGTCCTTCCAATGTTGCTGTTAAGTCAGGGGCCGCACTGATGTTGAAATTCAAGTTGTATGTTATCGGTAATGCGTGATAAGTCGGCGGTGTATTCAGATGTAGACTATCGACATGCCAGCCAGGGAATTCAATCGTAGCCGGTAGGAGGCCGATGGATTCGTTCTCATCAAGTGTTACATTGAATTCGTAGTAACCATCCTCTCCAACGATGGTCTGTAGCGAGACGGTTCCATCCACTGAACTGCTGTAATTCATGAACAATACGAGTGACCCGACATCGCTTGGATCATGGAATGGGATATTCTCCCATCGTACATACCCTGAAATCAAAGTGGTCGTGCCTGCCCCCACGATGGGTTCCCCTGGTTGTGCGGGTGTATCTTGAGTAATATTCAGAGTATCAGTAACGTTGATTGTCCAAGCGAACGTCTTGTATGATTGCTCGACATAACCACCTTGACTCACTTCAACAACCAGTGAACCATACCCTGGTTCAATGATTTCCGCAGGAATACCTCGAAGTGAGAAATTACCGAGGGACCCCGTCACACCAGTGCCCAGTTGACGTGGACCTGTCGCCCCTAGGCTTGGATTGGTATTTGCCTCCGCTGGAGGCATGAGGAACAATCGAACAGAGTGATTTTCGATGGCTGTGTTGTTATCTGTAAATTCTAGAGTGCCATTGAGCCATATGTTGCCAGTAGAATGATCGCGGTGAACAGTCAAAGGTTCCCAAGTCTCATTGACAATTTGAGTTGGTGCTGCAAGAGGGCAGGGGTCAAATGGAATCCAGCCCATATCAAATGAATTACCAGCAGGGTTTGCTTGTAGGTGTACTTCAGACCACGAAGCAGTATTTGCACCTGTCACGGTATATCCTTGACCATTCCAAAAGCCACCATGGAATCCTGTGACCTTTCGAGCGGGCAATCCAGCAAGGCGTAGCATCGTGGTGAATGCTGTGGCATATTCGGTACAGCGACCTTCCTTGGCGGCAACGATGAGATGGTAAGTGAGATCTTCGCCCATTGGCAATGAACTACCGTCATGATTTCTCAGATACTCGTGGGTCGCATTTCCATTCAAGAGGAAATCCTGCAAGGCGACTACCTTGTCATATGCACTCACTGCGCCGGCATTATTGATTACATCATTTGTGATGTTCAGCACCTCTGAGTAGTGGTGAGCTGGATCGCTGAAAATAGGTGGTAAATCCATCGCGTACGTGCCCGCGCCCGCGTAGGGAATGGAATTGTTCAATTCAGCGGACTCATACCAAATTTCAGGTGCATCAGCAAACAAACCAACAACACTCGCATCTTCGACCTTGATATCGTGTGTGATATTTCCATGGCTCAGATTGGCCAGAATATCAGCCCAGCCCATCACACCTGTTGTTGCGTAGGGGTGAGCAAGGTTCGCATCAGTCACGGGATTTACAAATGATATATCCCACATCTCTGTTGAATTGTGATACGTGTTGTTGGCAATCCATTGATCATCCACGAACCCTTGAGACATCGGGGTCCAAATTTGAGTGGAGGCGTTCTTTCCATATGCACCGCCAGTATACGAATCGAAGGTGTGAACTCGCCAGTAGCGGTCGAGGGTAGGGTCGACACCGAAAGTCGTGTTATTTGCAAAGAATACAACCTCGTTCTGAATGACATCATCTGTGGGGTCCCATGGATTGAAATTGCCGCCTTGGCATCCGAAAATCCACATTGGAGGGGGGCATTCCTCGCCATCAATCATCCCGCCACCATCGGTATCAGGATCCCGCCAATCGGTGCCAGTGATGTTTTCGACACTGTCAGGAATGCCGTCGCCATCGGTGTCGATGGGATTCATGTCATCTCCAGGATTATTCTGTGGATTGGTGCCATCAAGATATTCTTGGCCATCCCAAACACCACCGGCGTCAGAATCGGGGTTGAGATAATTTGTGAGGTAAGTATCCGCACTACCATTGCCGATGATTCCAGGAATGAAATCCAAGGGGCAACCTGTGTTATTTTCGAAATAATCATTCAACAAATCGCCGTCGCTATCCATGTTGTTATCACATGGTTCCATTGGATCTGTACCGCCCATGACCTCGTCGAAATCATTGACACCATCACCATCTGAATCGACTGATGTCGGTAGAGATGTGAATCCGAATGTACCCATCAATTCTTGCCAATCTGCGAGTCCGTCACCATCTGTATCCTCAAAATCATCATCGCAATGTCGCTGTGTAGAGCCGATGGTGCCTGATTGAATCGCATCAAAGTGGCACCAAGAACCGTTTCGATTGACTGCATCGGTTGTGCCTGCGGGTGGTGCTAGGGCTACACCAAAGAGAATATTCGATTGTGTCGAAATATAAGCGAATGATGTGTGTTGCCCATTTGAATCATTGTAAAATCCAGTTCCACCATTTGGATTGAATCCTGAAGCGTTTGCTAGAGTGAGGCGTTGAAAGGAACTGCTGTAACTGACAATTAGAGATGAAAAATCAATCATTGAATCGCAAGGATCAGTGCCGTGTGACCAATTGCGTTCATCACCATCTCCAATGCCACCAAAATCGGTATCATAGACGTTCCACTCTGTGCAGGTTAGGTTTTCTTCCCAATTCTCGATTCCATCGTTGTCGAAATCCCCTGCATCTTCACGTCGTGTTGGATCGGTTTCATTGGCACCAATCAATCCGTCTCCATCCTTGTCCTCATCACCATCATCGAGTAAATCATCATCTGTGTTGTTATCACGGGGGTCACTGGCCTGTGGTGGATTTCCATATGCTCCATTGACCTCTACACCGTCGTTGATGCCATCGCTATCAGTATCGACATCTGTTGGATCGGTCAACAGCACCAAGGCCTCGTAAGAATCATTGAGGCCATCACCATCGGTATCGGCTTGCTTTGGATTGGTGGTCAATACACCATCAACCTCAGCGGTGAGGGTAATACAACCACCCGGCCCGATGGCCAGTACTGGATTGCACGGTGAAATGGTTTCGGTTCGCCCGCTGCCTGCTGGACCGGGTTGGAAGAAATCTACTCCGTTGGTACTGGTGTCCCATGATGGATTCATGTATTCGTAAATGTTGATCAGTCCATCATTATCTGGATCTCCAAACATGCCATCTGCATTGGAAGGACTGGTTGCGTTGAGTCCATTGGCTACTTCCCATCCATCGGACATGCCATCGTTGTCAGTATCCCAACCATCTGGGTCTTCGTCGATGAGTCCGTCGCCGTCGTCATCATCACTTCCACAGTTGGAATCTCCATCATTGTCAGGGTCAAGTGAATCGACTAGGCCGTCGTAATCGTTGTCGATATTGTCATTGCAAATATCGCCCATTGGATCTTCATCGGCCCCGTCAGTACCCTGACCAGGTGTTGCCTGCATTGCTGTCTCTTCGTCCCAATTTCGAACGGGGACGGTTCCATTCCACCAGACACCATTGTCTAATTCGTTAGGTGTAGATGAAGAATCCCAATTCAAGGGTTCAAGATAACCATACTCCTGTAGATTGGTCAAACCATCACCATCTGGATCGCCTGCCGCACCATCATTGCCCAGACTGGAAGCGTCCAGTGGGTCCAAACCATACTGATATTCCCAACCGTCAGGCAAACCGTCATTGTCACTATCCCAATCTTGGGGTTGTGTATTGAGCAGGAACTCAAGGCCCATGGTAAGACCATCACCATCTTGGTCGTTTGTCGCTGCAGCCTCCCATGCTGCATATTGAATGGCAGCAAGACTTGAGAAAATCATCAGGAGAGTTAAGCCAAGAGC
>JASLKT010000052.1 GCA_030747395.1 Candidatus Thalassarchaeaceae archaeon | reverse complement strand
ATAGAGGTTCGTCTGTAGATGGCCATCAGACATTAGGTCAACATTTATTGCATTGATTTCCCCATTGGATAGTGTTTGTGAACGACTGAATATTTGGCCATCCAATGAAGTGGGCTTGAACCAACCTGCAAAACCACCATGGTACGAATGCGAAAAAGCGTGGGAATAGCAATTGCTTGAACTGATATTATCGCCAACATTGCCGCCCAACTCCACCCCACCGAAGTTTTTTCCTGATGGGACTATGTTTGCGTCGCCATTCAAAGTCAAAATTCCGTTGGGATTACTTGAGCCATAATCTGCTAATGTTGCATCGTTCATCGGCCACCAGTTATGTGAATTTTGATTCTCAATAACAAAATCGTCATTTGAATAATAAAAACCATCTGGGACTGCGTTAAGTGGAATCACCTGAGGTGTTTTTGGAACAATGGTTGATTGATTTGTAAAGGTGAATACACCATTGTTTGTTCCATAATATTGAATGAAAGATAGGGTACTTGTTCTTCCTGACGTGTTATCTGATTCTACATCCTCTCCCAGCTGTGTTGCTGAAAGTGGAGATAGTGACATCAATATCATTATCGCGACTAAGAATAAGGCTCTTGTTTGCATAATTGTCCCTCGTTGCTTTTTGCTGCTACTTGTCTTTCTTAATAGTCTAATATCCTTCACGTCACTCACTCCCAATCTACGTCATCAAATGTCTCATCGCCATTTGTTTCTTCTGTTTCTGCTATATCTGGCATTTGAGGAAGGTCGCTTTCATTTTTCTTGCTCTCTAACTCAGTTGCCTGATTGGCCCACTTGTCTCTCTTGATTCTTCCAGGGAAGAATTCGATTGCAACGTTGACCTGTTCTTCGATTTCGGCGGTCATACTACCGACTTGAGTGAATGTGTATATTCCCAAGGCATTCAATTTGTCCTCGATAAATGGACCAACGCCTTTGATCCCTTGCAAGTTGTCCTTTTCAGCCGCTGTTGCAACACCAATGGTTGCAAAATCAATGGTTTTTGCTTTCTCGGAAATTCGGAGGAGTTCTTCTTCCTTGGCGCGGGTGGCCTCATCCATTTCTGCGAGTTTCGCTCGGCGGACTTCCATTTCCTTTTCCATTTGTTCAAGGCGCTCTTTAGCAGCCTCTTCGGCTATTTGACGCGCGGAATCTTCAGCATCGTGCCTTGCTTTCTTTTCAGATTCTGCCTTCTCTTCTGCTGCAGCAGCCTTTGCTTCAGCGGCCGCAGCCTTTGCTTCAGCGTCCTTCAACTTCTGTTCGACGGCTTCTTGCTCAGCCTTGGCCTCAGCGTACATCTGCTTCTGCTCTTCATTTTCTTTGAAAGGAAGGGGTTCATCCAACCAATCATCAACAGGAGATGCTGTTGCAGTCGATTCTTCTTCGAGGTTGGCAAAAGGATCGTCGTCGTCATCATCCTCGCTCTTGAGTTTGCCCGCGAGTTTTGTTGTGATACTCGTGATGTTGAATATGATCTTGCCATCCTTATCACGACTTGATGAAAGAATCATCAAGATTACAAGAATCACAATGAGGAGCAAGATGAAGCAAATCCATGAACTGAATGCCATGATTCCATCTTCTGAATCGGTATCACCTTCACTTGCTGCGCAAGATTCGTCAGGCTCGTCATTTGCATTGAGGTAATCATGGCCACAAGCCAGTTCATCAGAATCTGTCCAGCCATCACCATCACTGTCTCTCTGTGAAGCCCCACAACCCGATGTGTTTGGAATCTCATCTGATGGGGTGTTTGGACAGAGGTCTAAACCATCTGAAATGCCATCTCCATCACCATCACCGCTTTCAGAAGGACCGCAGCCGTTCTCATCGATTTGATCGATTTCGTTGAGGGGGGTATTGTCACACTGGTCTGCCATGTTGTCAATTCCATCTCCATCGATGTCCATGTCGTTATCGCACCCATCAGGGATGCCATCGTCATCCCAATCTAGTGTGTCATCGTGACCTGGGCAGGTATCACTGGTATCTGGGATGGTGTCGTTATCATCATCAGGATCCATCACATCACAAATCGAATCGGCGTCTGTATCCATAGGTTGGTTTGTGGCATCCAATACGTCACTACCGCAAGTTCCCTCATCAGAATCACTCCAACCATCTCCATCATCATCGGTATCTGCATTGTCACCTATGGTGTCTCCATCTGTGTCTAGCCACTCATTTTCATCCAACGGGAATGTGTCAAAAGTGTCATCCCAACCGTCACCATCATCATCAGGGTCTGCGTTATTTCCAGCGCCGTCACCATCAGTATCAACTGATTCTGCCGAATTGGTTGGGAATGCATCGTTGTGATCGAGGACTCCATCATTGTCATCATCGTTATCAATTTCATTCGGAGTACCGTCACTATCTGAATCTTGTAAACAACTGTCAACTGATGTAGAACCCTGTCCTAGGGTTGCTGTTGCTGATGGGCAGGGTGATGGGTTGATGTTGCCTGTTCCATTTGCGTAGTAGTGTTGTGGTGCAGGCGTGCAAGCACTGGTTTGAGTCGAATTGATGAATGTGCCATCAGGACATGGGGTTTGGTCCGAATTGCCTGAACCGCTTGCATAGTTTCCAAGATCAGTATCTAGGCACGTTAGTTGACCCGAATTGGGCTGATAGGTTCCCGGTGAACATGCTTGTTGGTTACCCATACCTGAATTGGGGGCTTTGTAACCAGGGTCTGCAGAAAGACATGCTGCAGCCGATGTTTGTGCGGTTGCGGGGTTGTATGAACCAGGAGAGCATGGAGTTTGACCGGTTGATGCTGTCGAGTCGACATAGTGTCCTGTTGATGCTGGAGTTTGTGTGGAGCGTCCAGATTGACTCACATAGTAACCAATATCTGCGTCTAGACACGCGGATGCGTCATCTGATGTGGACACAGGGTTGTAGGTTCCCGGTGAGCAAGCAATCTGGGCGGTTGCCCCAGCTGAATCAACATAGTATCCCGGAGATGCTGGAGTTTGGGATGAACTGCCTGACTGGCTCACATAGTAACCAGGGTCTGCAGTCAAACATGCGGATGCAGCCGTGGATGCTGTTGCTGGGTTGTAAGAGCCCGGTGAACAAGCAATCTGGGCTGTAGCACCTGTCGTATCAACATAGTAACCCGTTGATGCAGGCGTTTGGGATGAACGACCTGATTGGCTCACATAGTATCCAAGGTCTGCATCGACACAATCTGTGGCGACGGTGGATGCTGAATTGGGGTTGTAAGTGCCTGGCAAGCACGCAATTTGTGCGGTTGCTCCAGTCGTATCGACATAATACCCCGGCATTGCTGGAGATTGGAATGAACGGCCCTGCTGGCCGACATAGTGGCCAAGATCAGCATCTAAACAGGCAGAACTGCTATTGGAACCTGTGTCTGGATTGTATGTGCCTGCTAGACATGGTGTTTGAGATGAGGCGCCTGTCGAATCAACATAGTTTCCCGGAGATGCTGTGGTCTGAGAGGTTTGACCTGAACTACTCACGTAGTGTCCAAGATCGGCATCCAAACAAGCAGAACTGTTGTTGGATGCTGTCGCTGGGTTGTATGAACCCGGAGAGCATGCTGTTTGACTTGCAGATGCGGGGGTGTCTACGTAATATCCCGGTGATGCATCGATGCAAGATGATTGAGCTGAGTTAGGTTGGTATGTTCCAATTCCACATTCACTCTGTGCACTAGCATTGGGTGCATCAACGAAATGACCAGGTGTCGCATCATCGCATGAAGATTGGGCGGTCAATGCCTGAAAGTGACCGATTGTGCAGGATTCTTGGGTTGTTGCACCTTCTTCTGGGACGTAATGTCCCATGTCTGCATCAATGCAACTTTCTTGGCCGGTGCTTGGTTGATATGTGCCCATATCGCATCGCAACTGGATAATGGATCCAGAGGGTGCGTAGTATCCTGCATCAGCTTCTTGGCATGAATATCGGCCATAAAATCCGGGGTTGCAAGATTCTGAACGAGCCGGGTTGTCGGGGAATTGATCTGCTGGAGTGGCGATGCCGTCTCCATCTTCGTCTCCAGGAATATGTGTGTCATAGATGTCCGTGGTTCCGTCATTGTCGCGATCTCGGTCATCTAGTGCCAAAGTCAAACCGCTAATCGCAGAACCTGGGGAATTTGTGGTGATGTTGGTCCCATCTCCAATTTGGCCCTCATTATTTCCACCCCAGCAATAAGTAGACCCGTCATCAATGACAGCGCAGGTGTGGTGAGTACCGGCAACCATGCCAGCGACATCGATTCCTGATGGGAAGTCGACATAGGCTGGGATTTGTGAATTTGTATTGGCCCCATTACCCAATTGCCCGAAAACATTGTTCCCCCAGCACATGGCTGTACCATTGTCTAGAATTGTGCAAGTATGGCGGTCACCAATAGCGAGTGATGTCACGCCGGTGTCAATTGTAACGGATGTTGGTTCGGGTTGACTCGTATATGTGCCATCGCCCAATTGTCCTCGATCATTCCATCCCCAGCATGAAACGGTTCCATCGGAAAGCAGTGAGCATGTGTGATGGCGACCGGCGGCCACAGCAACTGCTGTATCATCACCGAGGTCTACCGTGGTCGGAGTATTGGCATTGGTGAATGTGCCATCTCCAATTTGCCCGTGGTTGTTGAATCCCCAACATTTGAGTGTTGTATCGTCAAGAAGCGCACAAGTATGTGATTCACCCAAAGAGATGGCCACAGCACTGCGGTTTTCGCCCAAATCAACACTGGTTGGGCTGTTACGCTGAACATTGGTCCCGTCTCCAATCTGGCCGTGGATGTTGTAACCCCAACACGAAACGCTTGCATCTTCGAGGATTGCACAAGTGTGGGTTTTGCCCACACCGATCATCACCGCACTGTGATTTTCACCGAGGTCAACACCTGTTGGTGAAGATTGTGAAGTATTTGTTCCATCTCCGAGTTGGCCGTACGAATTGCCACCCCAACACTGCACTGAACCATCATTCAGCACTGCACAAGTGTGGTATTGACTTGATGACACACTGACTGGGAACAACGTTGTCACTCCACCGGGATTGACAAATGAAACTGCCACTGGATTGGATGAAGCCGTATTATCGCCTGTGCCCAATTGGCCAAAGCCATTCGCACCCCAACATGACATGCTCTCATCGGTAAGGATGGCGCAAGTGTGTTCATCACCTGCTGCCAACGAATCGTGAGTGAAGATTGATCCAGATTGGAATCCAGGGGCATTCGGACTTGTGTCACTACTTTGCTGGATTTCCAATTGATTGTTATCAGTAATTTGTGCACTAAAAATCGCAAGGCATGAGACGAGAATTAGCAACCCCGTCAGCATCATCGATTGGCATACCCTAGTGGTGGACATAGTTTGTCGGACGGAGTGGCGATTAAAATAACACCGCCTACGGCGGTGGAGAGATTAATCGCCATCAAACATATCCAGCGTGGATGCTAGGCCGGTAATTTCGGCTCGGATCTTGTCCTTATCACGAGCACCTAATGAGGTGTCTGAAAGTTGATTTTCAAGCCACTCAATTTCCGACTTGACTGTTTCTCTTTCTTCGCGATGAAGTTCGTCCGCTCTGGCCATCTGTAGGCGCGCAGTGTGCTGTCGAGCGGCTTTTCGCCTGACCTTCAATTCATGACTCCCGCCACGGCTAAAGGACCCGGATGGCTGTGATTTAAGTTCGATATTAACAGGGTAGGGGATGACGATGCCTTCTTCGCGGAATTTGTCGGTCATCGTCTGCATAATCCAATCGCGAGCTGGCCATTCATCGGCATAATCAGAAATCCAAGTATACAATCGGAAATCGATTGAATAATCGCCCAATCGAATAATCAATGCTCGAGATCTAGGTGTGTCAAGTGTATACGGGCAACTTTGGGCAACTTCAGTCAGCACTTGCTTCACGTGGGGTGGCTCTTCATCGTAGGCTACACTGACATCGATGAGCAAATTGATGCGCTTTGGTACTCCATCTCCTCCACCACGTGCTTTATTCAAAATGGTGCTAGACACCAATGTGTTGTTGGGAATAATTACCAATTCTTCAGACCATGTCAGAACCTTGGTGGAGAGAATTCCTGTCGAGACGACCTTGCCTTCAATATCGTCTACTTGAATGCGATCGCCAACATCGAATGGCCGGTCCATTGCGAGCAAGAATGAGTTCAGAATGTTTCCCAATGTTTGTTGTAGAGCCAGACCTGCAATCAAAGAGAATACGGCCATTGAAGCCAGTAAACCTGTAAGTTCCAACTGCAATTCATCGAGGACCAAATACAGTCCGAGTGCCCAAACGAGGATTCGAGATAATCCACTCACGAAGTGATTTCTTCCAGTGACTGCAACTCCTTGACTATTGGAATTAATCCATGTCATGAATGGAGGTGTAATGACGCTGATTGTACTGCTGATCATGCTGGTGAAAATGAGGATGTATGCAGCGTTCAATACATGGAATGAGGCTGCCATGGCATCAGGTGATAACCAAGCCAAGGATCCATTGATACAGAATATTGCACAAAATGCAAGTGTGCGCGATGAAAGTGGGACGAATAAATCGTTGTCCCAGCCCACCTTGGTTTTGTTAACGAAGTCACCAAATTTCTTCAACAATACAAATTTGACAAAACCGAAAAGAGCAAGACTGAGTCCAATACAGATACCAATCTTCCCGTAAATTGGAAGAGTGTCTGCCCAATCTTTAACACCAGATAATTCATCGAAAAGTTGCTGCAAAATGGCCCACCTCCATTGGTTATTGCGACCTTTCGGCCGTATCAATCACTCAAAGGTGTTGTGGATGATGTCGACTATGTCGAAGTGAAGAAGGCGCCGAGGGTTGATTCGAGTAAAATACCTGTAAGAACGCTGGTAATCGCTGCAACCCACATCATTGTCGAGACTTGGCCAAGAGCCAATGTGATTCCACCTCCACGTAAACGAGAGGCGACTGACGAGAGAATGAATACCATGAATACAATCAGTATGGAAGTGACGATTTTGAACAAAGCAATATTCGATTCAACGCCTCCTGCATCTTCCAATACTGGCAAACCAAGGCCACCTGCGTTGGTGGTAATATCACCAAAATCCATACTCTCCATGCCCTGAGCGACACCAGCAACGTTGGAACCCAATTGGAACACAACTGCAATCGCGATATTGAATGACACGATTGTCGCCACTAGGAGACCATACGCAACACCATTCATTGTGCTGGCTGACAGTGCCCTACGTCGGCGCAGTGACAAGAGATTTGTTGTGTTCTGGCTGACAAGATCAGCCACTGCAGCTGGCTCCC
Organism: Candidatus Thalassarchaeaceae archaeon; assembly: GCA_030747395.1. GTDB lineage: Archaea > Thermoplasmatota > Poseidoniia > Poseidoniales > Thalassarchaeaceae > MGIIb-P. The sequence goes on along the minus strand of JASLKT010000052.1, from coordinate 4,390 downwards.
CACTCGCTTGAGCGCCTTCCAAATAGATGCGATTGAATCGTGACACCATTGACGAATTCACTTCTGCGGAAAACCAATCCCAACTGCGTTCTGAATCAATCCGTAGCATCAAGCGGCTTTCTAGACTTGCAATCGAATCGTTGAGAGAACCGAAGTCAATGCCTCGTAGTGCCTTGATTGTTGCTGATGGTTCAGATGAGCGAGCCTGTGCTGTTCCACCCAAAGCACGAATGAAACCGGGATAGGATTCGTCTCGTCGCATGATGCTTTTTTCTTCTCGAGACGCAGTAACCCCTGGCACGAGGAACGGGGTGAATAACAAAGCGACCAAGACCAGTCCGTACTTGTCCCACGACGATGTGATGATTTCACTATACAAAATTGCGACAACAATTGTTGAAAATAAGATGGGGAGGCCCATGCCTCCAGCGGTCAACCAAGTTTGTCGTGAACGTGTTCTGAACGTTGTTTCAAATTCATGTCTACCAAAGATTGGATCATCGGGTACCACTGAACGGAATGCGACCAGCATCGAGATTTGCATGATGACGAATAACAATGCGGCAAGCAGGACCCAGCGAATTCTAACCAGCACATCGAATGGTGTAGAACCGGAACCACCTGTGATGAAGAGAACCAAGTGAATTCCAGCAACAACAAGGCCAAAAATGCCAGTGGTGGTCAATGAGATGTAAATCTCCTTTAGCATGTCAATGGACTCTAGGCGGGTGTCATACAAGGTGTCAAATTCCTTGGCGAAGGTTTTCTGCTCTGCCTTCATGAATTCAGCAATGGGTTGGCCGGCTTCAACTGAAAATGCCATTCGATCTAGGAAATCTCCCCAAATGGGTGAAGGGCTTTGACGTCCAATAATCCGAGATGCTTCTGCCAAACTTGTATGCCACTTGTCCACCAATGTCTCAATGGCTTTCACTTCTTTTGCTAGCGCTCCATAATCGCTCATTTGACGAAGAATGTCGAACATGGATTGAGATGTGACTTCGCCGATGCTAAGAATTCCCATTCTGGTGATGAACATGTGCATTTCCTTCTCGATGAGAACCGCCTCGCGCATGGTCTGAATAACTGGCCAAGAAATGGCGCCCACGGTAGAAACAAACGGGAATAAAATCAGGAGAACTACGCCTGAGGCGCCGATGAAAAACGAAGACAGAGTGAAGAAGAGAATTGAGGATACTGCCAGTCCCCCGACAAAGGCTGGCAACACGACTTTGAGGGCATATTCCACGAGTGGCATTTCCATTCTGCGGAATGCAATTTGGTAGAGTGGTAGCCGTTCCATCTTTTCACCTCAGTCTTCGATTGGTACCCAAGTGTCGATTGCGTTTGAGAACGCTTCCCAGTCCTGCTGATAGTAAATATCGAGTAAGTCGAAAACGTCGTCATAATGAGTAATATCTCTGTCTACCATTCTCTGTAAAGCTTCAGCGCGGCGAGCCATTTCTTCATAGATATCACGCTTATTTTCGAAGCCCATGAGGGCTGCCATCTTGTTCTCCATAAGATGCGACTGGAACATACCGCGGAAGTAGTGCTTATCCCGAACAGGATCCCAATCAAACATACCTCTGGTGAGTACACCATCTGCGTGTTTATTGTATCCAATCACTTCATCGATACCTGTAATTCTACGAGCAATTCCACCACCTGGGGCTTCAACTACTTCTTGGAAAATTGCAAAGTTCAAGTTGTCGAAGAAACGCATTGGGACGTTGATGGGGTCGCCGGTGAATCGTTGAATCATTTTGACAATCGATGATGCGTGGAATGTTGCAATCACGGGGTGGCCAGTCTGCATTGCTTGGAATGCTGTTGCACCTTCAGCACCACGAATCTCACCGATGATGATGTATCGTGGACGGCTTCTTAGTGCAGCCTTTAGAAGGTCAAACATCTCGACTCTGGAGTCTTCATTCTTAGAATCCCGAGTGACGAGTCGTTGCCACAATCGGTGGCGAACTTTCACTTCAGGTGTGTCTTCTGCAGAGTAGATTTTCACGTTGTGATCAATGAACGGAAGAATCGCATTCAATGTCGTTGTCTTTCCAGATGCCGTCTCTCCTGACACCAAGAGTGACATTCCATTTTCAAGACAGAGCCATACGTAGGCTGCAACTTCTGCCGACATGGTTTTCCATTGAATCAATTGAGTAATTGAGATGGTTTCTTCTGCGAATTTTCGAATGGTGAAAGATGATCCCAGCATTGAGACGTCATCAGAATAAATGATGTTGATACGGCTGCCATCCAGAAGGGCACCATCGATGATTGGTTTGCTATCTGATACAGGGCGACCAATGCGCTCCGACATGGCGCGCAGGTACCGTTCTAGCATCTCTCGGTCACGGAAACGAATGTTTGATGTAACCATTCCAAACACCTTGTGATCCATGCTGATGTATCGCAATCCAACGGCGTGAATATCTTCAAGCATTTCATCGGAAAGTAAAGTTTCGAGTGGGCCTGACCGGACGAGATCCCGAATTACGGTGTACTGTAGGCGTTCCATTTGTTGTTCTGTAACACTGATAGGTGGGTCATTCAGGCCGAGTGCTCTTCGAACGGGTGTGATGGCATCGTTGATTGATGCTGGAACATCTGATATTTTCGTATGTTTTTTCATCATGTTCCCCAGCATTGCCTCAAATTCAGCATCGGTGGAAAAGGAAGGGGAGTTGGGTGCTTCTTTGAGTAATCTCTCGACGAGGATTTGTTTGATTGTTTCCTCTTCTTCTGTCAAATAAGGTTCAATGCCAAACCACAGAGTTTGTCCACCTCCTTCTTCATCTTGTGGAGGGCGGTAGACGTGCGCGAACAAGGGTCCACGAAGATGGTAAATCAGATTGAGGGGGTCTTGTTTAGATGCTGCGCGGTCCAATGGTCCGTAATACATCGGGCGTGTGCCGTGACGTGATTCAAAGTCCTCAACCCATTCACGAACGTGATCGTATCGAGCCATGACTCCATTGAGATCCCCTTGGGCGAATTCGACCTCTTCGGCTTCCATATTTCATCCCTCAACTGACTGCAGTAATGTCGACAATGAAGCCCATGGTTGGTTCGACACGCCAACCGATTCTGGGTTGCACTGGCCCTGCTGCTCGCAGGAAGCGAGTGACTGCTAAGATTCGTGAAAGCCCACCGCCAATCTCTGATGTTCGCATCTCGATAGCCACTTCTGCGGATGAATACAAGGTCCGCATCATTTCTTCTGAGATTTCATCGGGATCAAGTAACAACATGAGTGAGCGCTCTTCCGCACAAAATGTTCGAAGTCGACTGAGGAGTTTTTCAGGTGTCCCCTCATAATGCTGAAGTATCATCGATGCTCGATCAATGATGGAAATATCAGCATGCTGTAACGCCTCAGATGACAATATCTCCTCAATATCGACGTGGCCTTCTACTTCATCAGAAACAACTCCAAACCGCGATAATAGGGTGAATTTTCCCGAATTTGCTGCATCCTCTAGTGGATATCCTAAACTGTTCACTTGCTCCAACCAACCTCGTGTTGTGAGCTCGGTTGAAATCACAGTTGTTCGAACATCATTCGAAACCAAACCAAACGCTATACGTTGAGAAATCAAACTCTTTCCAGCCCCAATATTACCTGTAACGATGTAGAGGGATCTTCGGGGGAGGAAGCGCCCAAGACTATCGGACAAACTGTCCGTCTCCAATTCAAAAGCAAACCCGGTATCATCAGACAAGGCGTACCACCTCGCTAAACGAATATTGGCCTGAGATGCCTTGATAGTGCTCGCTACGCACAATTACAGTCACGGTGATTTCCTGTCCTGCTGACATTGTAATTCCAGGGGGGCAAACCTGTAATTCGAGTACTTCTCCTGAAGTCCAAACCGAACTATTTCCGAGTAGTCGTGTTTGATTTACTGTTGATGCTGTGCCATTCGCGATGATGCCTATTTCGTCATCCATCAGTTCAAGGGAACCTGTATTTTGAATGTGCAAAGAGAGATTGCAAGATGGTTGATCCCACGAAACTTGCATTGGATCGCTGGCCAATGCGGCTTTTGTTTTCGAGTTGGCTTCGGCCTGAGTCTGAGCAGTGTCCACTGAATTGGCTAGTCCGCCCCACGATGCAACCAGTAAGGTGGTGACGATGCCTGCGACCAATAGGCCGGAAATCAGCATAATCAATTCACTAGCACCACCATCTGCCATAGCCACACCTCATGAAAATGATACTCCGGATTGGCTGCCCATGCTTGCAACGAAGAGACGTGCGGGAGACGTGTGGCCTGTGCCGGTCAACTGCATGTGCAATGTTTCTCCAGGGAATAGAATGGTACTCTGAGTGTGATAGTCGCTCGCTCTAATTGGCAATTCTCCATCAATGCTGAAC
>JASLKT010000051.1 GCA_030747395.1 Candidatus Thalassarchaeaceae archaeon | reverse complement strand
TGATGGCGGCCAAGTCTTCATCGAAATGCAAGATGCAGAAACGGGCCTCCGACTAGGCCATGCAACCATGGACATTCGCTATCATGCCGGGGGATACGATGCACAAACAGTCATCCCCGGCGTTGCAGTTACGATGATGATGGAATTCCAAGCGATTGATGCCATCCTTCCAGCCGGACACGGCCTTCTTTTCATCATGTCAGATCAAGGTGAGGACTACCTCGCCCCAGCGTGTGGCAATGCCTGCACAGTCCACGTCCTACCATCTTCTTCAACACTTGAACTACCCATCATCGACCGTGATGGAAGCAACGTGTTGATTACACCCCAATCAGAGTAGGAACCCACTGAGATCATCGATGATTCTCAGGCAATTCTCATCATCTGGCGAATGCTCAAGCGCCGTTCTCGCCGCATCAAACGCAGCCATCTTGTTCCCAAGCGCCTCGTGCGCGCGTGCTAGATTGGACCAAGGATGCCCGGGCGCATCATACCGTTGAGATCGAGTGGCGGCTGCCAACCAAGGCACTGCCGCCGTTGGTTGTTCCATCTGCAATAGAATCGCCCCAATGTCGTTCCAAGGATTGCCCAACCGCTCATCTGTTTCAATCGCCTTGCGGCACCAACCCAACGCACCCCACGAATCATCCATTTCAGACAAAGCCCAACCAAGGAAGGTCGCAGATTCAGCGGTGGGCGCTAAACGAAACGCTTCACCCTGATGCTCTGATGCCAATTCGAAGATTCCCATTTGTAAGAGAACGTGACCCATCCTGAACAAATCATCTGAGATTAATTCTCTAAACCCGCCAGACTCACCTTCGGGCACATCGGAGTGAAATGGGTCTATCGAGTACCAAACGCGTTCCACCATATCCAACATGCGTGCAGGACCGAATCGATCCCGTGTCGGTATAGAATTCGCGCAACACCATGCATGTTCGTTGGCCAACCGATCTTCGTTGGCAACACCCTTTGACTCTACATCCGCACCGGTTTCAAACGCGATTAGCACCTCTTCAGGCCAAGCCTCAACATCCCAACAGGCAACCCATTGCGCCATCAATTCACCCTTTCCATGATGTTGAATGAGCTGCAACATACTGCGCCCTTCGTTTTCAATCGGTAGAACAGCATACCCCTCTTCTTGGACACGCATCATAATACTGAGAGGAAGTGAAGGGAACATACCAGTGGACAGAATCCTGTCAAACCCACCATCGGGAGTCATTTCATCCAATTGGCTGATACCAACGAACTCAATTTCACAATCAAATGCCTTGGCAACAATATCGAGCCGCAAATCATCCCATCGTTCAACCAACACATCCCGACGACCAGCATCAGGTTCAAGGACAATAATTCGTTGTGCACCGATATACATCAGTAATTCAGTCCACCAATTCCCCCGCGGACCCAACAGAAGAACACAATCTCCCTTATCGATTTGGAGAAGTTGCATGATTTGGCAAGTTTCGAATAACCCAGGTAACAATGAATGGCGCATATCGACCCCAGACCACCACGGTATTCTCAAACTGGATGCCTCAAGATTGGTCATTTCATCATCAAGCGGGAATGGCAAAGCGTGCACACCTCTCGGGCATTGACGCATCGCATCTAGAACCTCTTCAAGTTCAATCACCCCAAATTGTGCGAGACGCTCCATGTGAACCTGATGATTCGGTAGTAGCGGCCAATCCTCCACCAAGGGAAGCGCACCCACATCACATGAGGGCGCGCCAGATAGCGGAGGATTTGCACTCACGCTACGCGAGTTTCCCAATGAGCACTTGAAGACCACCCCAAACCTAAGCACCAAGAAGGCGATTTGCGAACCGCTTTTTTGACGCCGTTATCGCAACAATTCATCTACAGAACCCACAACCAGACTCGGACACTGTTCAGCCCCTTCCGGAAGCGCAGCAACATCCTCTTCGGTCGCTTCACCGGACAGAACGAGAATTCCTTTCACCCCAGCCCGAGTCGCCATCGCCATATCTGTATAGAGACGATCACCGACCATAGCACATCGAGCACATTCCAATCCAAGCCCCTCAATTTTGTGCATAATCATGCCAGGCTCAGGCTTCCCACAAACGTGAACCGGACGAACCCCGGTGGTCGCCTCAAACATCGCCATGTAAGCCCCAGTATCTGGCAAGCCACCATCGGGTGAAGGACAGACCATATCGGGATGACTGGCTACCATGGGTACACCATTGTGCATGTGAATAGACGCAGTCGCGATTTTGTCATAGGTAATTTCAGTATCATATCCTAGCACGACAAAATCAGGATTCGTTGATTGGGTAGAGATTCCTTGAGATTCCATCATTTCTCTCATACCCTCAGTGCCGACCAGCCAAGTTTCTTTGACATCATTTGTGGCCAACCACGAGAGTAAATCATGAGTGGATAGGAGTACATCATCCGCGGTAGCAGGGATGCCAAGGCCATTCAACTTCGATACGTATTGGTTCACGGATCGACTGCTATTGTTTGAGAGGAAAAAGCGACTCACGCCCTGCTGCTCACAGCGCTTGAGGAATTCAAGAGCACCTGGAATCAAATCGCCGCCAAGATACATGGTACCATCGAGGTCGAGGAAAACAGCATCTATATTCTCCAATTTAGAATCCATAACATCACATCAGAATAACAGAGTTTTGATCATCCACCATTTCGAGTGGAATTGGCCTTGAGCTTCCTTGGAAGCAATCATGTCAGTGAGGGCACGCTGCAACTCGACTTTCTTGACAGCCTTCCCGATAAAGAAATTCATCAACCGCTTTCTTTTGACTAAACGTTGTAGTTTGTATGAGTTTGTTAATTCCGCAGAGAGTTCTTTCCACAACTTATTCTGATATTCTTCAGCAGATTCTGTCGTGAAACCTGCCTTGTGCTTTTTGAGATCAAATGCGTCTGAAGCCATCTTCGCTGAGAGGAGTGCATTTCCGATTCCTTCTCCAGTAAACGGGTCCACAAGTGATGCCGCATCCCCGATGCACATTGCCCCAGCCATCGCTGCACGTCGAGGCTGAAATGAGGGGGCATTCTTTCTAGGGCTGCCGAATGGTAATTGCCACCCCTTTCCTGATTTTTCGACCATTTTTGCATTGGCAAACCTCTTGCTAAATTTCACATCTTCATTGATGACCCAGTCTTGTAATCCACGAAGTTTGACTTTTTGTTTGTCCATTTCGGCAATGACCATCCCAATTCCTACATTGACGACACCGTTGCCAACGGGAAATATCCAGAAATATCCAGGGACAACCCCCTCGATGAAGTGAATTTCAATCGCCCCTTTCCAATCTTCACAGCCCTCGACGCCGGTCCAATATTCACGATATGCGCCGCAGTAGTGCTTTTTGTCCACCATCGGCTCATCGTGGTGGGCGACGACAGCTCGCGCAACCGGGCAATTGTAACCACCTGCCCCAATCGTAAGTGGTGCCGTGAAATGGTAACTATTTTTTTCGTGGATTCCCGAAATTCCAGTGACCACACCGTCTTCAATATGTACTTCTTTGACGGTAAAATTCTGAATCACCGATCCACCTGCTTCGAGAACCTTTTCATTCGCATTTCTGAAGAGTAGAGAGTCGAATTGTTTGCGAGGTAAACTGTAGCCCGCCTCCCGATTTTCGACTTCGTCTTCAGGCAAAGAAATCCTCACTTCTTTGCCATTGGGTGCACCGAATATAATCCCATCAACTCTGAAGTGATTCGTCTTTTCCAAGACCGCTTTCACACCTATTTCTTCAACATGTTTCAGTGACTTGCCACCGACTGCATCCCCACAGGTTTTGTCGCGAGGGTAGATTGCTTTCTCCAGCAGCAGAACATTGGCACCACCCATTGCCATATACGCAGCAGCGGCACTACCGCCCGGCCCCCCACCAACAATGATGACATCAAAGGAGGCACCATCTTCGGGAACCGTTCCCGAATCGATTGGCAACTCCCATTCCAACATCTTCCTCAGCCGTAGGCTGTCCTACGCGGTCTTCAAGCGTTGGGGCGTTGATTTCATGGCCTAAGCCCTACTCCGATTTCCATGGATGCGAAGATTCACATCGTACAGACAACGCTTCCAGGGTCATGGATAGAAGCGGAAGTTGGAGCATTTTCTCAATTGATGTTGGAGGCTGGAGCAGCTTGTGTTCAGCATTCTTCAATCCGTTCTACATACAAATGGGAGGGCAATACCACATCATCTCAAGAGTGGAGATTACAACTCAAAGTGGCCCAGAATCATATTGGAAATGTTCTTTCGGCGATACAGGAAAAACATCCTTACGAGATACCACAAATCCTCCATTGGCCAGCAGAAACAAATGCAGAATACGCCGATTGGGTCAATTCTGTCTAGACTTCCACAGCGCTTGATTGAAATGCTGGGCGATGCCCACCGATGACATGGCCGACGACGAATCCGACAAGCGATTCGCCACCCGCTCGGTCCATGCAGGCACCAAACACATCGAGGGCGCTGTGAATACCCCGATTTTCCAATCCTCTACATATTACCTAACCGATGAACGCTATGCTGGTTGGGCGAATGGCGCGCAACACACTCTGATTTATTCCCGGTTGTCTAGTGTAAATTCTGAAGCCTGCGTTGAGAAAATTTGCGCGATGGAAGGCGCAGAAGATGGCGAATTGTTTGCGAGCGGTATGGCCGCAATTTCAACGGTCATGATGGGTTTGTTATCAAACGGCGATCATGTCGTGGCCAGTGCAGATGTGTACGGCGGCACTTACGGCTTGATGACAGAAGAATTGCCAAGATTCGGAATTAATGTCAGCATGGCCGACATGCAAGATCCTGCATCATACGAAGCTGCCATTCAAGACAACACAAAAATGCTCTACATCGAAACACTTTCCAATCCAGTATTGAAAGTCTGCGACATTGAAGCCATGGCAGCAATCGCCCGTAAGCACAACCTCCTTCTCGTCATCGACAACACATTCACCTCACCATGGGGATGCCAACCCATTGCGATGGGTTGTGATTTAGTCATCCACTCTACCACCAAGTATCTCGGTGGGCATTCAGATATCGTTGGAGGCGCTGTCGTCGGGCGCAAGGATCTCATTGCAACCCTCTTCCCGAAGAAGGTGCACTTCGGAGGGGCACCAGACCCACATGCCTGCTATTTGCTTGAGCGCGGCATGCGAACACTGAGTGCAAGAATGCCAATCCATTGTTCCAACGCTGCAACTATCGCCAAGAGGTTGGAGGAACACGCGAAAATTTCACACGTCACACATCCATCTTTGGTTAGCCATCCCGATTATGATGTTGCTCAGAGAACCATGCCCAAAGGAACAGGCATGCTAGCCTTCGTCGTCAAAGGAGGGGATGACGCCGCACTGAACTTCATGCGCGGCCTGAAAATCATTTTCGAAGCGACCAGTTTGGGTGGCGTTGAGAGTTTGATTGAATGCCCATTCAATTCCAGTCATATGTTCATCCCTGAAGACGTACGACATGCCGCAGGAGTTGTTCCTGGTTTTGTTCGAGTCAGTATCGGAATAGAAGACGTGGAAGATATATGGGAAGACATCGAGCAGGCCTTAAACCACATTTGACAGGGAAGGGGCACATTGTGTCCGGGGATTGAACCAAAGCCTCAGGGTGATTCGGCCGAGTATGGACTGGGCAGAAGATCCTGCAAATTTCCCAGTGAGCAAGGGGTACAAGAGAATCCGCCGAATTAATCGCGCCTTGATGGAAACTTGGTTTCGTGAAATCGCCCTTGTCGATATTGACACCTTACCCGATGAAGGCGGAATTCTGTTCACGACATGGCACCCAGGGGGTATGATTGATCCGATGCTGATGATGACAGCGATTCCTGGCAGCCTGACTTTTGCGGCCAAACACACTCTTTTCAAGCTGCCAATCATTGGGCGAGTTGTTCGAGCAGCGGGCGCAAAACCAGTCCACCGCGCACAAGACACAGCCTCCACAGATGGCACAGAAGGCAACCGTTCAGCCAAGAATTCCAATTTGATTGAGAGTTTAGGAGACGCTGTTGCAGCAGGTGGACGCGTCGCAATCTTTCCCGAAGGCGTCACCCACCTAGAACCACATCCCGTTCGATTGCGAACAGGCGCCGCTCGAATTCTCCTACATGCCATCAAGAAAGCACGAGATGATGGTGAATCTCAGCCCCACGTCGTCCCCCTTGGCCTGCATTACAGCGATCAGCATCGCTTCAGAGAACGGGTCAGCCTCCAAGTCAACCAACCCCTACCAATTCCACCTCTACCAGGCGAAGAAGGTGCACCTGCACCGACCAATGAAGAGATTGAAGAATTTGGTGAACAAGCTCACGATCGAGCATGGTGCGCGGCGATTACTAAACTTTTGAAAATGGAAATGAACCGATGCAATCAAGCCCAAGAAACATGGGAAGACCGCGAATTGGTATGGCGCGCACGGAGAATGATTCACGTCCACCGTGCATCAGAAAACAAAGCCCCCAAGGGCCCGTTACCATATGATCAAGCATTGTTGGGTTCACGAAGAGTAAGGGCCGCATGGCAGTATCAATCTGTGAATGACGCGGAGCGAACACAACAGATTGAATCCAAATTTAGAGATCACCACGAAGACATGAATAAATTGGGATTCCGGTCATGGGAAATTACCAATCGAGAAGAGCGTATTTCCAAACGCTCTTTGTTCAAGAATTTCGCATATTGGATTTGGTCAATTTCATGGATGTTGGGAGTGGTATCGTGGGGCGCCGTCATAGGGTCCATCCCTCCTTACATGTTCACGCGTTTGGTCACGAACAAACTCGGAAAAAACGAATCAAATAAATCGATTATGGGGACAATGAAATTGTTTCTTTCCGTGTTGATTTATCCAATATGGTGGATTCTTATTTCCCTGCCCATAGGGTGGTTCATTTCATCTCCCAATTCATCACTCCAAGATGTAAATCTGCCTAGTATCATCATCCCCATGCTTGCAGAGATTCCGTGGCTATTGACGGCCCTAATCGTGTTGTTTTGGTGGCCATTGTCGGCGCGATTCCATCTCAAATTGTATGCACGAGCCAGCCGCTCGTGGCGTGCACTGCGCCTTGGATTCAAACTTCGCAGTGGGGATGTGGAGTGGGATGCATTGCTGGAAACACACTCCTCTCTAGCTCAGGAATTGGCAACTATTGGAGCCGGATTGATTCTACCTGGCGATCCTGATTGGGTGAATCCCGAACCCGGTATTGATGATTGGCAAGTTGTTCAAACACGACCATAAACAAATCCAAAAGGTCGGGAAAAAGTTCTTGACATTGTCAATTTTCAGGGAACGTGGGATAATAATGGCTGCAGCAGGAACATCAACAGCGCTCACAGTAAGCGCTGTTTGTTTCCTTCTCACATTCGGTAGTTGCTTTGTAATCCCAACTGTTGGTACTGAAATGGGCCTTATGGTCGGTTATGATTCTCTTATGCCAATGATGTTGGGCGCATTTATCTTCCTTCCTTTGGGGTGCCTCTTTCTCCTTGGCGGCTTGGTGGGTTCATTGTTCCCTTCCCCCGATAATCCAACCGAAGAAGACGAGTGGTCACCTTCACCCCTTGTAATCCCCGATCCAGTCGAATCAGAATTGGAGGAATAATTGTTAAACTCACTCTTGGTTAGTACGTTGCAATCAAGAAGAAACAACCAACGAAGAAGAGGAGTGGAAGCGCCACTAATGCAGTGAGCGCCCCAACACCAATTCCTGGTTTGCTAGCGGCAAATCCACCCCCTCCAATGGCTGCGGGGCCCCCGAATACTAGCAGCAAACAACACATTTCATCCGCTACATCAATGAAGAAAACGAAAGACAAAACAAAGTATCCGACGGTGCCAAAGAAACCGATTGACCAATCGGCCCATGAGAAATCTGACTTTTTGACAGCATAGGTTTGACCATCGGGCCCAGTAACGAACTCGTACGCATTTGTAGTGAGTGAATGGGAAGTACTTTCCATGGGTACTTCGGCAATAAGACCCGAGAAATGGGATTCGCTTTCTTCCTCTTCTGCAGAGACTACAGATTTTGCATCACACTGCGGACAGGTGATGTTCCCAGAATAATCACAAGGAATACTGAGTATTGTCGGGCAAGCAGAACATTCGATTTCGTACTTTTCACCTAATACAAACGAGTCCCCACTATCCTCTTTGAGTCGTGCAATCAAATCTGCCTTCTTCCCTGAAACCGGCAATCCTTTCTCTTTCAACCGTTCTTTGAGTTGAATAACGGTTAGAGAATACAGGTCATCCATAGTGATTCATCCAAAACGTGAGAACCAATAAACAAATTCCCGGCCATTATTATTTGGATTTTAGATTTCAACAAAATCTGAGGCACCACTTCGTGTAGAAAATTCACGCATGGCCTCGATGTAATCATCTGAAGAGCCACCTTCGGCAAGCACCGCACTGGCTTCGTACAAAGCCTTCAACGCAGGCACCCAGTCTCCGCCTTTGTCACGCGCATCTGAATCGAAATGCCACCCTTCGGACTCGGCACGTTCGTGAACATTTATCCAAGCCCAACCGATTGCCTCTGCTGCTGGCGTCTTCCCCTTCTTGGCCATCGTAATCGTACTACCGATTCCATCGATTCTCGCTTTGCGTATCAGCGAATCCGCACGTCCACACAATCCATCCATATCCCCTTCTTTCCAAGGGAATCTGGACATCATCAAATGCTCAGAACGTTCAGCCTCCATTTTTTTGAGGAATGCACCAAAACCTTGCTTTCGCTTGGTTTGTTTTTCCACGATTTGATCCGCCTCATCACCAGTGATTCCGTAAATTTCTTCGAGGATGAAATCTCCCCATTGCGGCCACAGCGCCACAAGATTTGCGTGGCAAGAAGTTTCCTCAATTCTCAAAACATTCTCTTCGAGCTCTTCAAAGGACCCGTCACCTCGAATCTGCAAACCCCCCTCTTCTAGCGCCTCAGAAAAGACGAGTTTGAGAGCGGCCTTTTCAGGAGGTGAACCGCTGATGGCATCAATCATTGAATCCCTGTCATCCATTGCCCACCATTTTTCACCAATAATGCAACCTTCATCGATATTGAGACACAGGGCCTTACGCAATGTTTGGATGACCTTGGAATCCGTCAAAGACAGGTTGAGCCACGCATCGATTACCCCATCCACTCTTTCTTGAGCAACCGTTGGCAATTCTTTGCCCTCGGGCCACCCCTCTGGTCGCCATTCCCAATCGACAGTTGCGAAATCAGCCAACCGAGGGGGTAACATTCGGAGGGCGACGGAACGAGCAAAAGATTGCTCTTCATCAACTCCAGCCAAATCAGCCTCATCGATAATCACGCGCGTATCGCCCACTGAGAAGTGCAACCCATTTTCTTGTCCAGGTTGTGCGGCAGGAGAGCAGTAAACCCCATCTTTCTGTGAGAATTTCATGGGCGCATCAGTCAGGCCACCTTGCAACCACCCCTCAGGCGGATTCGCCTCATTTCCAGTACACACAATACCATCATCCATTGAGAAAAACCACCAGCCAGAGCGCGCATGATCTTCCCAAGTCAACAGACGTTGACGAGGGTGAGTGTGATTTTGGAATGAGACGAGTTGTGTCGGTTTACCGACTCCTCTTCGGACGAATGATGAGGTGCCGAAAATGGGGTGTTCAAAAACTGCGACCATACTTCGCTCATCATCGTGTGCAGCGTGTAGAGAGCCAGCAAGTGCGCGGGCCACGGAATCACCATGACGCCTCACCATGCGTTTGCCCAACCATTTACGATCATTTTTCTTGGCGATGACCTTTGCACATTCTTTCAGTGATTTTTGCACAGGATCCTTTCGGAACCAACGACGCCATCCTCGCCCTGAAGTATATGCAACAGTCGGCATGAGTGCATGTGGATCATCTAGCAATTCAGCCAAATTTTTCTCGAGTCGTTTCAGCACACCCTCGGAAGCACGCTTTGTGCCTCTAGCGCGCATCCGCTGCTTCTTCCCTTGTCCAGGGAATTGCACTTTACTCGGTCCTGCCATATTGCTCCCTCCTGCCCGAATCACATGTTTGGCTTGACGCCTCCGGCGAACAAGTCACCACCTTGCAAGCGCAGTGGCCTCTACATCGTGCAAACTAGCGGGCACGAGAAGACAATGAATCCGCCCTCCTTTAACCTCTGAGATTTCAGTTGGAGAGCCCACGGAAATTCGAGCATCATCAGTGCCCATATCCGAGCAAAGGACAATCATCCAATCCTCAACATCAATCTCTAGTTTCTCAGCCATTTTGCGCAGCACATCAATGGCCCCTTCTGGAGTCATGGGTTGTTGCTCACCTTCACCCATTCCACTGGGATCCAAGTCGAGTAAGGCGAGAGTATGCAAATCGCGTTCGCGATTGGCGAGAACAATTTCCAACGGCGAGGTGGGCAAATATTCGCCATATGGATATGCGAAGGTACACTGACGACCAAATCGATAGGATTGCAACCCCACAGCCCCTGTAACAATTGTTGTAATCGAAATACCGTGCTCAACATGGCAAGGAATGCCCAACTCACCACAGCGGATTTGTAAATCGACGTGCGTAGTTGCTTGGAGAGGATCGCCGACAATAAGTAGGGCCACCTTCGATGATTGTGCGAGTGAAAGCAAATCGTGAGGCTCCTCGACAGCAGATCGCATTCTCATTTCCCAAGACCCGATTAACTCACCCATATTCTCCAACTCATTCGGCGGCAATAGTGCCGTATACCCCTCTAAGAAACGGTGGTCAGCATCACGTGCCGCTGCCAACGCTGCAACCGTCATTTGTTGCAGATCACCTGGGCCCAACCCAATCAACCAGAGACCATTTTCCCCCATTGTCTCCCTCCGTCATCGTCAAGCGGGGCAAGCCCGTCGACCCGAACGAGCAACATGCTTCATTTGAGAGTGCCGAGCCAAGAAACGCAGCGTGTATTGCTGCTTCTCAAGGCAGAATCGGCTCTGCCAGAGGGTGCTCGGGTACGTGTCGACCCATCCGATTCAAACCTCCGCCTCATTCCATTCATCGAAGACGCATCCACAGTAACTGCGACCCAATATCCGGTTGTAGACATCCCCACCGAACCACCTGCGGCCCGAAATTATCGCGACCATTTGTCCGATTTCCTCCCCACTTCTGTCGTCGAGTCCACAGAATGGCCAACCCGCCACGAGTTTGTCGGCGATTTAATTCTCATCAAACTCGATGAGAATCAGCGAACACACGGGGGTAGTATTGGTGAAGCATTGCTCCGTCAACACGCCCGCACACGAGCGGTTTTCGAAGATCGAGGGGTGACTGGAACATTCCGAGTTAGAGATTTGAAACCATTGGCCGTTAGAGAGGGCCATGATGATTCTACACGTACTAGAATTGTGGAAGCCGGCCATCAATTGTGGACAGATCCAGCAACCGTTTACTACTCATCACGCCTTTCACACGAACGTGAAGGCACACTCGCTTGCGCCAAGAATCTCCGCCAAGAACTTGGCCGCCCCCTTGCGATTTGCGACCCATACGCTGGTGTGGGTCCCTCCCTACGACCCTTGATTGCAGAATCTGATTTGGTCGGCGAATTATTTGCTGGCGATCTGAACCCTGCAGCGGTGAAACTTCTTCGTGAAAACATCCCACATACATCGGCAACCATCGAATGCGTCGATGCGAGGAATTTGAAAAACCGCCCAGAAATGCGTGAAAAATACGACTTATTGCTCGTGAACATCCCTCACGATAGTCTTGAACATCTGCCAGATCTTTTGCCGTTGTTACAATCTAATGGAATCGTACGTGGGTGGGCCATTGTTGAAGATACAGATTTCGAGGCTTCAATTCATCATCTTCACAGTATGTTTGACCAAACTGCAACCCTTGAGATCCGCCGCTCATATTCTGCTTCGGCGAACCTTTGCAGATTTGAAGCACGTAAAACGCCCTAATCGACTAATGTTGGCGCCCCCGCCGGGATTTGAACCCGGGTCGGAGCCTCGACAGGGCT
>JASLKT010000050.1 GCA_030747395.1 Candidatus Thalassarchaeaceae archaeon | reverse complement strand
GAACTCCGGGACTTCTACGGGTTGCCTGTGGATGAATCATTTGTCTTGAGTGAGCATCCTACTCTCAATCACATGATTGCCTATTTGGGCGGCGGTGCACCAACCCCCGCCCTCCTCGCAGAACCGGTTGTGATTGCCCAACCGCTGATTGTTGACGAACCCAAGATTCAGATTAGTACACCGATTTCAAGTGATGTGGCTGCGAAAGTCATTGAAATCGTAGTCAAACATACAGGGTATCCTGCTGATTTCATTGAATTGGATCAGGATCTTGAAGGTGAACTTGGGATTGACACGGTGAAACAAGCAGAAATTATGGCCGAACTCCGGGACTTCTACGGGTTGCCTGTGGATGAATCATTTGTCTTGAGTGAGCATCCTACTCTCAATCACATGATCACTTATCTTGATCAAGAAGAGGACGAAATTATCGCCGAAGAACCCATTCAAAGTGACCCACTTGAACAACTACCTGAGTCAGAGGTTCACATCGTTCCAACCGAAACTGGAGAAACAGGGGTTCGGCGGTGGCAGGTCGAGGCCGAAGAATCTCCTCCTGAAGCGACCACACCTCTCGACATTGATGGCAAAGTGGTTGCTGTTACAGACGACCCATGGGGTGTTGCAGATACACTTTGTCATATCTTGGAGGCAGCAGGAATTGACACCGTTCGCATCATGCTCGACCCGAGTATCGTGTCGAAAATAAGAATTGAGAAAGATGGACCAGTCGACATTGTAAGGGTCGATCCCGGCAACCATGAACAACTTGCAGAAGTCAGCGAGCATCTGGCGAAGATTGGAGATGTGGTTGCTTTACTCCATCTATCTCCTCTACGTCTTGCCGGAGTAGGTTGGGAAAGTCAGACTCAACAAGCCCAACTCACATCGACAACACATGGGTTGTTTGGATTGTTGAAATCTCTCGATTCGCATTTCAGTACAATCAAGGATGGAACGGTGATGTCTGTTAGTGCGATGGATGGGCGGCACGGGAATGCAAGTAGCCGATTCAATGCCCTTGCTGCCGGCGCTCATGGTATTGTCAAATCCTATGCCCAAGAGAAACCGCATTTACGTTGTAGAGCCGTCGATATAGATCCTGAATTACTTGCCGATTCCACTGCATTGGCACACCAGATTTGGGCTGAGGCCTTCGGCCGAACGTCTCCGTTGGAGGTCGGTTTGTCTCGTGATGGAAACCGATGGGCCCTACGCCTGTATGAAGAAGATATCACCGAAGAAATTGAACCTCTACAGTCCGATGATGTATGGATTGTTTCTGGTGGAGGTGCAGGGGTGACTGCCAGATGCATAGTAGGAGTTTCCGAATTGAGCAAGAATGCAGACGCGACCTTTGTCCTCTTAGGACGAACACGATTGGATGCGACCATCGAGGATTGGTTACAAGATGACGAGGCTGCCTTGGAAGAACGAAAGATGCAACTTCGAGTTGATATGATTTCACGAAGCGAATCTGGAAAGGTCACTATGGTAGAGTGGGATCAAGAATGGAATAAGCAAATGCGGAGTTTAGAAATCCATAGAACAATGCTTGACATTCAAACATCCGGCAATCGTGCTTTGTATGATGCATGCGACGTATCGAATCCAAAATCCGTATCGAAAGTATTGGCTGCTGTGAGAAAAGAATGCGGACCTATTACAGGTATTGTGCATGGTGCTGGACTTGAGGATTCGAAGTTGGTTGCTGACAAATCTTGGGAGACGTTCAACAAGATTGTCTCAGTGAAAATAGACGGATGGAGGGCTTTGGTCGATGCCATTGGAGACGAACTTGAGGATTTGCGGGTTCTGTGTGCATTCACTTCTGTTGCCGGACGCTTTGGGAATGGTGGCCAAGTTGACTATGCGGCAGCTAACAACATCCTAGATGCAGAAATGTGTCGTATTGCCCATCATGAAGATGCCCCACGCGCAGTAGCCATTGCTTGGTCGGGTTGGCGTGATGTCGGAATGGCGACCCGCGGTTCTTTGGAATCAGTATTCATGCAGGCAGGAATTGAGACGATTCCCGTTGAAACTGGTGTTGAAATATTTGCGAAAGAGATGCTTGGTGGGGGAAAACGTCGCGTGGTTGCGGCCGGTGCATTGGGGATATTGGACAATGAAGACTGCAAAAGATCACCACCGCAGAAATTCCCTGCAGATACTACAGGCGCCCTTTCCGAATCAGAACGTTTCCCCTTTGTAGATCGAATCCTCGAACATGTTGACTATGCAGAGATTCTCACCGAATGTACACTTTCTACTGAAAGATTCCCCTTCCTCATAGACCATTCAATCGATGGCACCCCATATCACCCTGGTGTGATGGCCATGGAGATGTTTGCTCAAAGTGCCCTACTGCTTTACCCCATGTGCAACTTAGAGGGTTTTTCAGATGTTAAATTTGGACTCCCAATCAAATTGATGAAAGAAGAAGTGCGTGTTAGAGTGAAAGCAGAATATTTCGAACAAGATCACAATTCCCTATTCATCAAGTGTCATGTCGAGAGTGATTTGATTAATTCCAAAGGGGAAATATTTGGTGAACCTCGGATACATCACGAAGGAGTTGTTAGATTACTCAAGAAAGGGGCAGAACGAGATGCAAAGGTGTCCTTCATGGATTCCCCTGGGAGGGGCAAGGCCTCATTCCAACCCAATTTCATCTACGAGCGCTTCTTCCACGGCCCGAGATTCCAAGTCCACGGTGGCCTGATTAAAGGGGTGTCTGAGGGGGCGGATTTGGGTGCAGATGGAATTGCGCTATTGCGCACTCAGTTGCCCAATTCCCAATTATTCGAGGAAGAACCTGCACTCCTTGAATCACTACCAATGCTCATCGAAGCCTGTTTCCAAAATGCAGGCTTGGTAGCAATGGAGGTTGACGCAATATCGAGTCTACCAATTGGAATTGAAGAGTGCGAAATCCTCAAAGTTCCATCAACACGAGATGAACTCCGTGTCCGAAGTTATCTCCGCGATCAAGAAGATGAAGGTGTGACCATACATGATGCAATGATTTTCGATCGAAATCAAAAACCGGTTGTGTCACTCAAAGGACTTCGACTGAAAGGGATGGCACCCGTTCCAGAAAAACTGAGATTTAATCTTAAGAGAAAGGGGAAATAACCAATTGAAAAATCAATTTTCCAATTGAGGAATTAATATGTCAAATTGGCGCCCGAGCGGTTTGGTATCTCCACTTCCTGTGCCTGAAGCGTGTGGCCTAGATGATGTGATTGCAGTATGGATTCCCGTTGGAGATTCCGCGCCTTCGGATCCACCACCAATGTTGTCTAATGTCCCACTCGTCGATGCATTTGAGGCATCGACCTTTGTCACATCAAAGCGAGCAAGGGAGCATGCCTCTGCTCGTTATGCATTGGCAACCCTCCTTCGAAATATCGGATATGACCCCCATGATCTTCGAATCGTACGAGATGAACATCGCAAACCCAGTTTGATGTGGAAAGATGCAGAATCCAGAAATCGAGCAGGTGGCCCTTTGATTCCAAAATTACCAGAGATAACATTGGGTCATTCAAATGGAGTATCGATTGCTGCAGTATCTCTCAATGGTACATCAATTGGATTAGATGCTGAACCTCTTGATGTGCCTCGTCCGAGGAATCTGTTGTCGATGATGACATCCGGTAAAGAGCTTCAATATTTAGAACAACTCTGGGATGTTGATTCGAGTGTAGGGATGCAAGAAGCCACACGAACGTGGGTTGTCAAGGAGGCGGTACAGAAGGCATGTGGTTTGGGGATGCATGTGGCACCTCAATCATTCAACGTTCTGAATTGTAATGAGGTCGTCCTCGCACATGAGGGCCATGGGTTTAGGCTTGGAGTGCATTATTGGCGGAAATTAATCGATGGCCGAGCATTTGCCTTTGGTTTTTCAAGATTAATCGAAGTCGCCTAGTTAGATTGATTATTTTCATCAATCGATTTCCCACCCAGTGCGAGAAGCAAGCCAGGGACGAATAGAATGGTTAGAATTCGGATCATTGTTTGAATCTCGACATTGAATGCCAGAGCCCAGAGTGGTGCAACAGCAGGCATGAAAATGAAGCACATGCCGATTCCGACCTTTCGGGCCCAATGCATGATGGTTGCCGATGGCACACACCTCTTGAATTTGCGGGAGCGGTCCGACCGAATTGGATAAGACCGAGGCGCGGCCCCCCCAATACACCGCGGATGTAGTGAAGGGGTTATCACCTGAGGTTTCCAACCTCATGTCACGGGTTCAAATCCCGTCGTCCGCACTCCAGAATTTGATACTGACGTATTGAAAAACCATCGACCGGAGCACTTGCCAATGTCCCACGGTAGACATGGTGCATCAATCGGCAATACCCTTGAAGAGGGTGACGAAGATGACCCTCAAATCCTAGGTCGAAGGATATGGAGAATTTTTCCATATGTTCGACCTTATCGCCAAAGGGCCATCTTTGGAATTTTGACCAATGCACTGGCTCGTGTATTTGATTTGGTTCCGTTTATCTTCATCGGTTTCGCTGTTGACCATTACAGTGGCGTGACAAAATCCGGTGGCCGACTAGGAGATTTTCGCACTTTCCTAGATGAGAATTTACTAAGTCACATTAGCGATGATCAAGCTATTTCTTATGGTGTTCTGATATTCCTTGGCTTTGCTGGCCTTGCTATTTTCCAAGGAGTTTCGGATTACTGCTGGCAAACACTCGGGTACAAGGTACAACACAACCTCAGATTGGATGCCACTCAAAGCCTCATCAGGATGGAGGCATCCTACTATGATCTTCGACAAACCGGTGTTCTCATGTCTGTATTGTCGTCAGATGTCAACCAATTGGAAGATGTCATCTCAGATTCATCCACCTCAATCATTCGAATCTTCACGACATTCATCACCGCATTTGTCATCCTCATGATGATGTCTTGGAAGTTGACTGCAGTTCTATTCGGTCCATTGCTCCTCATCTTCCCGATGGTGTATTTCTTTTCGACTCGTGTTCAACGAAAGTATCGCAAGCAAAGAGAATCGACCGGTGGGATCAATGCCGTCCTTGAAAATGTCATTTCTGGAATTGCCGTAGTTCAGGCTTACAATGCGCAAGAATGGGAAATTTCACGAGTTTCAATTGAGAGTGAAGAATACCGTGACGAAGCCATCGGTGCCAGCCTTGATCGCAATCGGTTCATTCCAGGATTATATGGGGTTGCTGGAATCGTGTATGGCCTATGTGTTTCAATGGGTGGGTGGCTGATGAAAGAGGGTGAAATATCGACTGGTGCCTTGGTTACGTTCCTTCTGATGATGACGCGTCTTTCGATGCCTTTGTTCATCTTTGGAATGCTCGTGAATCAATTACAGAGAGGAGAAGCAGCTGCACGGCGCGTCTTCGCCATGGTTGATTTAGAACCGAGTATTGTTGACAAAGAAGGTGCGACAGCATTGGATTGCCCGATTGATAGTATCGAGTTCAGAGATGTTCACTTCACATACCCTGGGACTGACACATCAGTCTTGAATGGAATTTCATTCAAGGTAGGTCAGGGTGGATTCCTAGGGGTGATGGGGCACACAGGGGCTGGCAAATCAACGATATTGAAATTGATTCTGCGATATTACGAGCCAGATTCAGGAGAAGTATTGGTCAATGGACACAACATCCAAGACATTACTTTGGACAGTGTCCGCGAACAGATGGGATTCGTAAATCAAGATCCATTCTTGTTTTATGGCAGCATTCGGGATAATGTAGTCTACTCAAGAGATGCAAGTCAAGAAGAAGTTGCAGCCGCTCTACAGTTGGCTGGTGCGGATGAATTTGTGACCAACATGGAAGACGGGGCCGATACATTGGTTGGAGATCGAGGCGTCATGTTATCGGGTGGTCAGCGCGCAAGAATTTCGTTGGCTCGAGCCATTCTGAAGCAACCAAGTTTACTGATACTCGATGAAGCATCAAGTGCTTTGGATGCGGAAACAGAGCGTCAAATCCAGTCGAATCTACTGGGGACCGGTGGCTCTCGTACCACAATTGCAGTCGCCCATCGCTTGTCGACAATCCGAAATGCGGATGAAATATTGTCGATGGTTGATGGTGCTGTGGTCGAACGTGGTACACACGACATTCTCGTAACCAATAACGGTGTATATTCAAGTCAATGGGATATCCAAACAGGGGCTCTCGGGGAGGAGTAACCCGTGTCTGAAATTGAGTGGATAAGAATTGAGCCCGGAACCGCTTGGTTGGGAGATGAACGCGGGGCCCTGATGCACGCGGGAAATGGGCCACGTCATGAAATCTGTATCGAATATGGATTCGAAATCAGTGCAGCACCAATCACATTTGCACAATGGAAAAAACTGACCGGTCAAGCAGTAGCAGGAGAGCATTCTAATCATGGAGTCAACCGATTGACACCATTGATGATTGAAGCCGGTCTCATCGGTGTCAATGGCAATCCAAGACCCCCTTCTGAGGCCGAGTGGGCCCTCGCAACCAATCAAGGCGCGATTGGCCCAGGCGATGTTCAGGTCGAGGTATTGAGTGATCGGCCCCCTCGAAGTGGTTACTGGGGTGCTCCTTGCGACGGTCGTCCTTGGACTACACCAATCCGAGCAGGAGGTATATCTGACCATACTGCCCATGCAACTCGAGTTTGGCAAAGTTCCGGTACCATGAGGGGAGCCACACCACGAGGGGTTTCTCGCCCCCAAATGGGATTCAGATTGGTTCGCTCAACAAAATATGAAAGTGAATTGAATATGCCCCAAGCCCCCTCACAAATGGATATCATCAAGCGAGAATCAATCATTGCATTGCTGATTGGTATCTTCCCGAGTTTTACTTGGGCTTACTTCAATGCAAGTGAGCGTTATCTCTCAGAGAGTTGGCTTAACATTGCTGTTGGAGGGATATTTTTCTCCCTGATGACCGCTTTATTATGGCGGCCAAAAACGCCTATCTATTCGCTACAAGATGGTAAAATGCGTCGAAATTAGGAACGATCTTTGTCATCGATTTGTAAACCTGCATTCTTAGAGATGTAAATTCTCCACCAAGCTGTCAAAACACCCCATCCATACGACCAATGCATCAGGAAAGTCATCAATGGTGCCAACAAAATGGTTGGTAAGGTACGCGATGGAGATGTTCCGAGGGCGGCGCCAAACCAACATAACACCAGATAAAATCCTGCTAGGCTGACTGGGAGATGTACCATCGTCCGTTCCATCCCCATCGGCACAGATTCCAACGAGATATCCCAAACATTTGGCCATGTGATACCACCGTTCAGCGACCCATAGACAAATGCTGCCAATGCGGCCAGAACCAGCAGGGGAAACATTCCCACAGCGGTATGACTCCATGATTTCATACCTGGGTGGATACGGCTAGCCAATATGCGAACAAGACCATAATTTCGGATTTGTTTTCGAACTCGATTGGGATCCCTTCGCCTGTGCCACATGATGGCATCTCGGTCCTGCCACAATCGATGTCCTGCCTGTTCGATTCTGTAATCCATCATCGCGTCTTCACAACCGATTGCACCATCGTCAAATCCTCCAACTTCATTGAGAACCGATTTTCGATACGCAGCATTGACTCCGGGTAATTGTGCCGCCGGTGTCAATTGCTCATCTCCACGGTTTCCGTAGTTTGTACCTGCAGTAACCCATTTGGAACAAAAGGTCACATCAATGACTCGTTGCCAAAAGGTCGATCTTTGGTCGGATGGGGTGAAATTTGGCCCACCCACTGCAGCGACATCTTCTCGATCAAACCATCGAACAAGATTTGCAACCCAATCCTCTGGAACCCACACGTCGTCATCAGTGAAAAAAACAAGATCACAATCAACGACTCCGAGTGCAACATTGCACGCATCCGCGCGTGTTCGACTACCTTCATCATCAACCCACGTTGCTCCTTTTGCCTTGGCAACCGCTTCACCAGGGTCTCCTGTTGGGCCAACAATGACAATTTCTAGTGCCCCATCCCACGATTGCTTAGACAGACCCCCTAGGGCAATTTCCAACTCTTCTGCATTGCGAAGAGTGGGGATAATCACGCACACCTTGGGGCTTGCCATGCTCTACGCGGGTTCAGGCATCGCCTTCAATTCTTGGTGCGAGGAAGTAGACGCAACGACCGGCTCCATCCGCAAATTCAAATTCCAATCGAAGTGGATGGTTTTCATTGAAGAACAGGGTGACGGTATCCACAATCGCTTCCATACGTTTGGCCATTGGGTAGAGCAGAGAAAGGCTGTATTGACTCTTCACAGGCCCATCACAGACCAAATCCTGCAATTCTCCAGCATCGTATGAGACATTGACTGTATCTGTATCACCACTGACGTTCACACCAAATGATTGAGCGTTGAGCGAAATGGTAGCCAAGTCACCGACCTGCTTGGCTGCACGAAGTGCTCGGCTGAACTTGACGGCGGAGAGTTTGACAGAACTGTGTAGTTCGACGTCAGGGACACGTGGTTCAAGCATGGTTGCTCGGTCCAATGGGCGAATCGTCCGATTGATTTCGCCAACCTGGATATTGACTCTGCCATCGTTCTCATCGTAATTCATTTCAATCAGATCGCCCGCTTCGGCCAATCCGATGAGGTCACGAAGTTTGACCAATTCAAATCCAATTGTACAGGGTTCACATTCCCACGCTTCAAAGGCTGCTGAATCGAGTTCCATTCGAACCATTGCAACATGCATTGCATCGACCGCTCGGACCTCAATGTGTCCTTCTTCAAACTTGAATTTGGCGTCTTCAACAAGGACGGTGAGAATCTCAACAATGGTTCGCATGGTATCTTGTTTGGCAGTGATGTTCAGCATAGGCTCACCATATTCACCAACTTCTGGGCAGAGGGGGCTAAAAAGGGTTGACTTTGGAACACCTACGGTGTTTGGAGCGAAATCAGTACTCGCGCCATCCATGACCGCATTCGGAACAGGTCAGAATTCTAGTCTCGGGTTCATCAGAGGCACGAGTTTGTTGTAACTCAGCATAGACCTTGTCTGAATCACATTTTGGACAGATGTACGTTTTGGTCGTCAAGACGCCACGTTGCTGGTCGGCATCATCGATGACCCTACGATCTCTCGCTTCAGCCTTACTACTTGAGGTGGCTTGAGAAATATCGATTACCTCATCACCGACGGTAATCTTGTTCTCAGCATCACCGCTGTAGCCACAATTGTAGTTCGGACACTTGATTCTCCCAGAGGGGTCTGGGAAGGCTAGTGTTCCACATTCTGGACAGAACATGTGACCATGTGCCAAGTCAGTGTACTTGAACCATGTGGTTTGGTGGCTTTCCAATCTTTCATTCCGCACGGACTTTGAAGGAGAGGGGTCTGCGTCAATTGTGAAACTTGTTTGGGACTGGCGATTTGCCCGCGTCTACGATGATGATGAGCGAGTTGTTGACGAGTGTATCTGGAGTGGAAACCAATCATCTGGTGCGTTGGCTGACCGTTTGGCTTTGCTAATGAGTAATCGTTTGCCAACCGAAGCGAGTACCCTTGCAAATCGATTTCCCGACGCTTCAGTGGCCCCCTGTACTGCTGTGAGTACTTGGCCTGAGTTGAATCCAGAAGAGTTCACTCTATTACAAGCAGCATCGCTCAAACTCGCTGAACGAGGTGTAGCCGCTTCCGCAGCAGACCCCGACACACGTCTTGAGCATCTCATCCGAGCCACTGAAGAGATGCGAACCGCACACAACACACTCGAATCTCGCATTGTTGAATGGGCGGGGCTATTTCTTCCTAGTCTTGATTTAGATCAAAATCGCACCCAAATTGCTACGGCGATATTATCCTCCTCGAATTTGTCAGAAACAGCTGAACGCCTCAATGTCACTCCAGCCGAAGTTGAGGTTGGAAAAAAGGAGTGGTCCGGAATTCATTCATTGGCAACATCCATTGTGAATTTGACTGATGTGGTTGAAAGAATGGAAGAATCCGTTAGAGAACTTTCGAATGTGCACTTGCCATCTCTTTCTTTGTTGCTTGGCCCTCTCTTGGCTGCAAAACTTTGCACATCAGCCCGGGGGAGGAAACGATTGGCCAGCCTCCCAGCCAGTACAATCCAAGTATTGGGTGCTGAGAAGGCCTTCTTTATGCATATCCGTCAAGGGACACCACCACCTAAACATGGCCACATTTTCCAACATTCGTGGATTTGCAGGAGCCCTAAATGGACCCGTGGCTCAATTGCTAGAATGCTTGCATCTAAAGCGGCCATAGCCATACGGGTTGACCATTTCGGAGGTGAACCTTGGACCTCGAAGCAGGTATCTGAAGTCGAGAAGAAGGTGGGTGAAATTCGTGCAAGAAAAAGCAAGAGGTGAGCCGTTGAGATCGTTCTCTGACCGCGTCGAAATTCAAGGGCGTAGCCTCTGGTCACGCAATGCGGTCAAAGGTTTCAGTTTACGTGGAGAACGTCTGAAGAAAAAGGGTCGTAAAGAGTGGAGACAATGGAACCCGCGTTCATCAAAACTCGGGGCCGGTCTCCTCAAAGCATCACAGTCGGGACTCCTACCTGAACCCGGTTCGACATGTTTGTACTTGGGTTCTGGTCATGGAACGACCATCAGTCATTTACACGATCATGTATGTGGTTCAAAGAATCATCTTGAAGGTGCAATCATTTCAGTCGATATTTCATCAAGATGTATTCGTGAAATGATTCGATTGTCAAGGACTCGCCCCGGTATTATCCCCGTTTTGGCAGATTGCCGTCAATCTGAACACATCACACCATTTCTTCCAAAGAAAGTTCCATGGTTGTTTCAAGATGTATCTCAAACCGGTCAAGTCGAGATGTTCATCGAAGCCTGCAATCATTTCTTGGCCCCAAATGGAACGGGCTTGTTATCACTAAAATCAGCCAGTGAACGCGATACACGAGGCGCATTTGATTACGCCGAGGGGGCCCTATCGGATGCCGGATTCACATTGGTTGAGAAAATTGATTTGGCCGGTTGGGAAGATCAACACGTTCTCTTTCACGTGGTGTACTGATGCCAGAACTACCTGAAGTCGAAACGGTCCGTCGCGGGTTATCGGATTTGATCGGTAAGGAAATCCTCTCAGTTGAATTAAATCGCGCTGATCTTCGTTTTCCATTTCCTGAAGATATGGATTCAATCGCGGGTCGAAAGATCCTCAACGTCGATCGGCGGGCAAAATACTTGTTGATTCGATTGGAGAATGATTTGACCTGGCTTGCTCATTTGGGCATGACCGGTCGTTTTGGGAAAACATTGGAAGGGAAACACGACCATGTCGTCATCGATTTTGTGGATGGAACGCGTTTGGTTTACACCGACCCACGCCGATTTGGGATTATGGATCTTATCCACGGGGACGATGAACACAAATTGCTCAATCATCTTGGCCCAGAACCTCTTGGCTCAGAATGGAACGAATCCCTATTGCACGAATCCATACGGGGACGAAATGTCTCAATCAAGGCTGCATTGTTAGATCAGAAGATTGTCGTCGGTATTGGTAACATCTACGCGAGTGAAATTTTGTTTCGAGCCGGAGTATCTCCGAAACGTTTGGCAAAAAACATCTCAAAAAAGATGGCTGAACGCATATACAACGAGACGCAAAACGTTCTACTGGCTGCCATCGAAGCGGGAGGTTCGACCCTTAGAGACGGACAATTCAAAAATACGGATGGTAATTTAGGTTATTTTCCGCATGAATTTGCTGTATATGACCGAGAAGGGGAAAATTGCACATCGGTTGAATGTTCAAATCTCATCCGTAGAGTGATTCAATCGGGTCGTTCAACGTTCTATTGTAGCCATTGTCAACGATAAACGACGGACTGCGAGCCATCATGCATATTATTGAGGCCTTATTATCGGGCCCTTGGATATCGGAAAAACACGGATTAATCGCTATTTTCAGTTATGTCGGGTCCAACCTCTTTAAATACTGACCGAAAAAGGCGGACCCGCTCGACACGCAGCGAGCAGGATGAAAAAATGGAAATGAACGATAAGGGAATGGTCGCAGAGGCCATCGGTAGTATGGCAATCACGCTACTTGTTTGGGGAACCGTCACATCAGACGGGGCTCCTCACGAGGGTGCAGTGATGGCTGGCGCAGCTGGTGTAACTCTTGCAATCATGTGGATGA
>JASLKT010000004.1 GCA_030747395.1 Candidatus Thalassarchaeaceae archaeon | reverse complement strand
GATGCTACGAATCTTTTGCAGGAGAAACAGCTTGACCGTATTTACACCAAGAATTCCGGTACTGATTAATGCAATACCAATCAGTGATAGAACAACATCTGGAATCCCGACCGAACCAACAGGGCTCCATGCTTCCCAGTGTCCCATTTGATGGAAATCCAGCCAATTTAGTTTCATACTCGTTGAACAAGTTGAGTGAAGTTCTTCGGTGCATCCTGTTAGAAAATTTCCCAATCCATAGAATAAATTCACTATTACAACAAATAGAAGGGTAGAACCTGCATAAATAGACGCTTTTTCAAACGACGAACGGTCTTCGACCGTTTCATCCTCAACGTCAGATTCCGAAGCAGGTTTCACTCTTCTTCACCTCCTTCATCATCCAATCCCCATGCGGAACGAATGTCGCTGGCTGCGACTGTCCCATCACGGAGTAAGAGCATCCGATCCGCTTGACTGGCCAAATCAGGATCGTGCGTCACCATCAGGATTGAAATCGGATTTTCTTCATCATGGCAAAGAGACTTGAACAAACGCAGAACATCTCCACCGGAGGCGATGTCTAGGTTTCCAGTAGGTTCGTCAGCGAGTAGTAATGGACGGTTGCCAGCAATCGCACGTGCAATGGCCACACGTTGCTGCTGACCACCAGAAAGTTGGTCTGGAATATGGTCCATCCGATCGCTGAGATTGACCCGGGCTAATGCCTCTCGTGCGCGTTCTTCAGCTTCTTTGGAAGGGACCCCTGATATTTCTAGAGCCATTGCAACATTGTCCAATGCCGAGAGATGATCCAACAGGTGGAAATCTTGGAAAATCCAACCGACGAGATTGCGTCGGACATCAACAACTGAAGACGGATTTCTCAATCCATACGAGCGTGAATTAAGGGTAATTTCACCACTCTCAGCTGGCAATAATCCCCCGATGATGTTCAGTAGGGTCGATTTTCCACAACCAGACGGACCCATCAATGCCACAAGTTCGCCAGGTTGAATCTCAAGATTGATTCCTTTGAGAACCTCAAGGCGGTTGGAACCTGAGCCAAAGCCCTTGGTCAGGTCATCCACCCTAAGCATGAATCAACCGCCCTACGGGCGGTATAAGCAAATGTCGGTATAATGTTCTAGATTATTCAAGTTGATTCCAAGCATGTGAAATCGATGTTGACCAGGCTTCCATGCTGAATTTTTGTGCTCGTTTGAGAGCGATTGGATCCGGTTGTCTTCGCCCATCTTTTGAGGCAAAACCAACAATGGCGTCAACCCAATCATCGACACTGTCGTGGGGCAGTAACCATTCTTCTGGTACCACCTCATTGTGAGCTGGCATGTCAGCCACACGAACCGGGCATCCCGAGGCCATCGCTTCCAAAGGTGGCAGCCCAAACCCTTCAGCGACACTGGGGAAAAGGAGGGCTTCGCAATGCTGGTAATAGCCACACAAATCGATATCTGAAAGTCGACCAACCCAATGTAGGTTAACACCCAATTCCTTGGCTCTTTTCGACAATTTGGATTTCGATTTTGTACTCGATTCTGCACCAACCTTGTGGAGAATTACATCTCCCTTGAGGTGGGATGGAAGGCTACCCAATACTTCGACGAGGAAATCGATTCTTTTCCGCGGTTCTTCACTGCCGACACAGAGTAGATTGACGTTGGAATGGTCAAGGCCTTCGGGTTTGGGTAATGGGTGAGAGAATGGATCAAAACCTCCAACGTCGATGCCATGAGGCACCACTTCAATCGACTTACTGGGCCACAATTCGCGTGCTTCTTCGGCGGTGGCTTCTGAGATACAAATGAGCAGGTCTGCTCTCTCAAGTCCTCTTCGTAGATGGGACAAATCGCGACCGCGCAAGAATCCTGGGGATTGATCGCCGATATTCACCTTGCCATGCGATGTCGATATTCTGCGCGGCTCCAAATGGAATAAATCATGAATGGTGATACTGACTGGTAAATCACAATTCTCTGGAATCAAGTGAGCTTGTTCTTGATCCGTGATGTGGAGAATGGCATCCGCATTTGCTTTGGCTGCGTCTGCAACTCGCTGAGGATGCTCACTTCGTCTTCGACGCCAGCGCGCAAATGCACCGCCCCCGATTTCATGTTCGATGACACCGCCAAGACTGAAACCCTTGACTTGTTGTTCACTCACTCGATCCACGAGGTCATGATGTGCCCGCCCAAGGCCACTGGAACGAGGCAACGCCCCCCCACGAACCACCAAAACTTGACGCGACATCAGCCCGCCCAGCCCATGCTGATATTAAACGGACAAGCGAGGGCGTGTGCGTGGACGACGATTCGGACTCAAAGCCCCGCCTGCTGGTGGTGAAGGGAACCTTTGAGCAATTTGGGGGCGCTGAGCGTGATTTATTGAACAACCTGGAAGCTTGGCAATCCCATTTCGAAATCACTTGCGCTTCACTGAATCTTCCTCTCGAAGCGAGGGAAAGAATGGATGCGCTTGGAATTCTCTACCTGACGCCTACCATCCCTTGGAACAAACCGACGGGAGGATGGGCCGAATTCCGAGCAGTTGCCTCGCGACAAGCCTCAAATCGATGGTGGAATATGTTGGAACTTACCGAACAGGGCTTGCGTTTGCAAGATGTCCTAGCGACCAGTGATGCAATTCACCTCACCAGTGGTGTGGGCAGTTTGGAATTCAGTCAACTGATTCCAAAAGATCTACCCGTTCACTATTACTGCCTAGAACCTCATCGTGGATTACACGAAGATGTGTTACATAGAACCCTAGATGGAAATCCGAAACAAAACCTTGCATTGACCCGATTTCTACTTGGAAAACAGCGGCGGCGTGACATTTCAATGACCCATGACCTCGCAGATCGCTCAAATGCCACCATCAGTGGTAATTCTCCTTGGATTCAAGAGCGCATTCAGACAGTTTATGGTGAAAAATCTGGATTACTATGGCCTTCTGTAAATCTTGATATTTGGTCAGGTGATTGCCCACCAATCGAAGATTGTGTTGTTGCGATTGGAATGGCATCCTATGTCAAAGGAACAATGGATACCATCGACATGCTCGCTGGAACTGGATTGACCTATCACCACGTTGGGGGGGGTTCTACTGAAGACCTCGCCTCGATGAAAGCACATGCCACTAGCAAAGGAGTGGACCTCATCGTCGAACCTCGGCTTTCACAAGAAGATCTTGTCAGCCTAGTCAAGCGGTCTCGCGCTGTTGTTTCTCTGGCCCGTGGAGAGCCTTTCGGTTTGACGCCAATTGAGGCGCAAGCGGCCGGTACACCGGCTCTTATGGTCGATGAAGGTGGATACTGTCACACGGTTGAAGATGGCGTCTCCGGGATGTTGTTGCCGAGAGGAGATTGGGATGCATGGCATGAAGCACTTGAGAAATCAAAGCAGCAGGAAATGCGTAAATCTTGGTCAGAAGCAGGCAGAAAAAACATCGCTGAAATGGGTTTGCGTCCTGAAGATCAAGCCGATGCATTGACGGAAATTATCTCAAAATTGAGAGATTAAATTCAGAGATGTTCGAACTCGAATCGCTTGACAACAGATCGATATTCAAGCAGTTTGGCCTCGACAT
The DNA here is from genome assembly GCA_030747395.1 of Candidatus Thalassarchaeaceae archaeon. Taxonomy (GTDB): domain Archaea; phylum Thermoplasmatota; class Poseidoniia; order Poseidoniales; family Thalassarchaeaceae; genus MGIIb-P. Next base: position 48,942 of record JASLKT010000004.1, on the reverse strand, counting down.
AGATTTCCTGTCCAATGTGCAATTCCATGGTATTGGGAATTCGAACACCAACTCCAATGTCGTTCACAGTTCCAATGCAGGTTTTCCCGCCACGGAAATCCGAACCTAGACCAATCCCAATGGTGTTCTCCATCGATTCAATCTTGAGGTTGAAATCGAAGATTTCGTCACTTAGACTCTCAATATAACGGCGCTTCTCACCGAATAATTTCACAGTCTCAAGGTGGGCTGCAACTGCAGCAATATCGTCGCTGGAGGAAGTAACCGCCGGTTCGGGCTCAGGTTCTGGCTCGGGCTCAGGTTCTGGCTCGGGCTCAGGTTCTGGCTCGGGCTCAGGTTCTGGCTCGGGCTCAGGTTCCTCAACAACTTCTTCCGATTCTGTGGCAGAGATTGAGAAGGTGGCTGAGGCCATCAAGTCATGGCTATTATTTCGGAACAAACGCGCATCATAATCACCAGCAACATATTGTTCTCCGGTAAACGTCACAGAACCTGCGATTTTCCCTTCACCGGGTTGTGTGGTTCCATTCACGTACAACCAGTTACTACCATGTTCACCATGTGATGCACCTGCTGAAAAGATGCCAATCCAAGCGGTGGGGTCTCCTGAACTGCCTGAGAATCCAACTGTGAAAGGAGAACCTTCTGCAGGATTTTCAGGCTCAATAAAAATCGCTGCTGGCGTTAGGCTCTGCGTCTTTGCTTTGACTTCATCCTCAAATTCTTCGATATCCTCTGCGACTTCAACAGCCTTCTCTTTCGCCATTTCTTCAATTCGATCCAATTCTGTCATGGCTCGCTGGCGTGCAGCATTTTGCACAGCAACACCCGGCAGTCGAGCGATGAGTTCGTTCAAGTGCTGGTTGACAAGGGGTCGAATTGTTTCGACTTTTGCCGCGGGATCTTCTAGCGCATCGTGGTATGCTTGGAAGGCAGCGATGAAGTCAGACTCCGAGACCATGGGGGGGCTACGACAAGAAGGGGGTGTTGAATCTGATGCTTCATCCCTCTCGGCTACGCCGTTGAATTCATGAGGCGTATTCGGGTCGAACGGCCATGAAGCCCATCGAGACTGTCGCCATCGTCGGAGCCGGGAACATGGGCAGTGGAATTGCTCAGAAGACTGCACAAGAGCAATTTCCGGTCCAAATGGTAGACCGAGAACTGCAATGGGTAGAGAGAGGACAAGAGACAATCTCCACATTACTTGGCCAGGCTGTAGAGCGTCGAATCTTCTCAGAGGCGCAAGTTGAGGAAATCCAAGCACGTATCACCGGTGTTGTCGGCGTTGAAAATGTCGCAGCAAATACGGACCTCGTGATTGAAGCGGTTTTCGAGGATTTTGATGTGAAAAAGGCCGTTTTCAATACATTAGACGAGGCTTGTGGAGAGGATACGATCCTCGCATCAAACACCTCTTCTCTCAGTGTCAATGCGTTGGCAAAAGCAACCGCACGCCCAGATCGATTCGTTGGATTGCATTTCTTCTATCATCCAGCCAAGAATCGATTGGTAGAAGTCATCCCTTCGGAATTGTCGAGTGATGACACAATCGCTCGCGTCGAGCAATTTTGCAAGATGCTCGGAAAGGTGGTCATCGTATGCAAAGATCGACCCGGTTTTGTTGTCAACCGATTCTTTGTACCCTGGCTCAATGAAGCTTGCTTGCTCTTGGAGGAGGGAGTTGGTACTACAGCACAAATCGACGCGGTGGCATGTGCGGCCTTTGACATCGGCATGGGGCCTTTTGCACTCATGAATCTGACAGGTCCGCCCATCGCTCTTCACTCGACCAATTATCTGGCAGAACAACTCGATACACCACGTTACACGGGCGCGAAGAGTTTGGAAGAACTCGTAGAAGCCGGCGTGATGTGGGATATTGATGAAGAAACTGAATGCGATGCAGAGGCAACCAAAATCATCTCAGAACGATTGCTGGGTCAGGTTTTCGCAGTTGCCTCTCAAATTGTTGCAGAAGAAATCTGCTCCATGGAAGATGTTGACCGGGGTGCAAAGGTTGGTCTTCGATGGATGAATGGTCCTTTTGAAATCATGAATGCATTGGGTCTTGATGAAGCACATCGAATGGCCAATGCCTATGCTGAACTTGCTGAATTTGATCTACCACCATTTTTCGCGATGAAAGCGGAATCGGGTCATGGCTGGGAATTCAACTTCGTCGATGTTGTACAAACCGGTGGTGTCGCAACTGTACGCCTGAATCGCCCAGAAGCAATGAATGCGCTCAATGAGACACTGGTCGACCAATTGGGTGCGGTTTTGGATGACTTGAATTCAGATAACTCAGTGACTACAATCGTTCTGGAAGGCGCGGGGAAGGCCTTTGTTGCTGGAGCCGATGTCAAATTCTTCGTCGACAAAATTCGGGCGGACTCATTTTCAGACATTTACGATTTCACAGCCAATGGCCATGTCGTGTTGAACAAGTTGGAAAACAGTCCAAAGACGACAATTGCCTTGACCACTGGTTTGGCACTCGGTGGTGGGCTCGAATTGGCTTTGGCTTGTGATCATCGCGTCGGCACCCGCCGCAGTCAATTCCGCTTCCCTGAAACCAATATCGGTATCTATCCGGGTTTGGGAGGAACACAACGCACCGTCCGCATCTGTGGTGTTGAAGCCGCACGATGGGCTGTTCTTGCAGGTAATTTCGTCGATTCAAAAACAGCATACGCACTTGGAATTCTCACACATCTTGTTGAACCTGCTGAGGTCAGTGCGACTGTTGAGGCCATTGACAAATCAGGCAAACCGGAAAACAAGTATCCATGTGAACCTCGAAATCCAGAACATCCAGTCTCAACTTTTGCCAGTGCCTTCTACAGTGATGCAAACATGCCCGGATTACTCTCAGGGTCTTGCCCAGAAGGTTTCGATGCTGAAGATCGAAATGTAAGTCGCCAATTGAAATCGCTCAGTCGAACGGCGCCAATTGCAATGCGAATGGCCAGTGAATTGCTAGACAATGCTGTCGAAACCGGTGAAAATCTCGATGCCGGACTCGCACTAGAGTTGTCAAACCTAGAGGATATCTTTGCCACTTCAGATGCTCTAGAGGGACTCTCTGCTCTCATCGAAGGGCGCCGACCAACTTACACCAATGGGTAATCAGTGTTTGAATCGGCGATAATGATCCAAATTGGCAGAGCCCCAATACGAAACTGCCTGTAGATAGAAATTCACCAGGCCTGCCAAACTCATGCTTCCACCTTTTTCTTAGAGAAAAATCGGCGGAACAAATTTACCCGTGGCTTCTTCTCTAATTTCTCCTTCTTGGCAGCCTCGAGCTGCTCATATCCTTCATCCCATTCATCTATCCAATTCTTTAACCATGCATCCATGTATATACCTCCATTCAGTGTGGATAGTAAACCTGTGTGGCCCGTAATATATAGACTGTGGAGTTGTAAAGTTTAAATTAAGGTGCAACTTCCACACCATGTTACCTTAGTAACACCGCGGTGATATTGATGCCTGAAACCCCCATGATTCTGCCACATGAAGATATGAAAGAAATCGAATCGAGTATTGTGACAACAGAAGGAATGGGGGCTCGAATTCGCCAGATTTTCAGTGGACATCATGGTGATGAACACGATACGGCTTGGGAAGTTGAAGCCTCAGTCGAAGCACTAGATGTCTTCACAAGCCGCTGGACGATAGAGATCCTAGCAACACTGTACATCGCAGGCGAGCGCCGCTTCAACGAATTGAGGAAATTGCTCGTCGGTATCTCAAGCCGAACACTCTCTGACAAATTGCGCAAGTGCACAGAGAACGGATTGATTGATCGAATCGTTGTCGAAGGCCCTCCCGTTCGCGTCACCTATCGTTTGACTGATCACGGTAAGCGTGCAGGTCGATTGTTGGGGCCGCTTGTGGCTTACATGAAGTTGCAGAAAGGTTCTGTCAAGCAACAATAGTCGAACATAGGTTACCTCTGAGTCAAACCTCATAAAACAGTAGCCTGAACACCCATTCAGACCAGTTTTCAAGGGTTACAATCCACAAGTTTGTAATCGTTTCACTTCTGGGCGATATATGGCAAGCGAATATCCTCGCTCACTAACCCGCGAGGAATTCGAGAGGGCGATTTGGCTAGATTTTGAAGGAGGTCGCAATCACCCTCCTACATTCGCAGGGTATCTGATTGGTGACAATTATGATATTGACATTGTGGATTCAGAATTTTTTTGCCTGAGTGAATCCCCTCATGAATTAGGTTGTCGCGAACTCGACCAATTCCGCGAATGGTTGGTTGAAAAAGCATTGGTAGAAGATCGAGTAATCATTGGTTATTCAGAACATGAATTCAACATCATCACTGAGGATGATTATTACAAAGAACCCATGGAAGAACTCTACAGGAATGCGAATTTACTTACTAAATCATATTTTAAGAGGAATCGCAGGACAACATTCAGACGATTGAACGACGTTGCAAGGAACGAAGGAAGAAGGGTATCTCTGAAGGACTATCTAAAACTAGACTATGTGGGGTATGAATATCCCGATGACCTTGGTGACTTTCGTCCAAGCAGTGCGATTGGGAATCTTGTTAGTCAATGCCGTAGGAGAGGAAGATATTCAATGATATCAGAACAATCTAAAGAACGATTAGATACCCTAGTTACATACAATGAACATGATTGTAGAGGTATGAAGCACCTAATCGAATACATCTTCTCCCGAAATCGCTCAATCGATGAATTGTCACACTAGTCACACTCTAACAAGGGGTATGGCTAGTGACTACCCTATGTGCGAGGTCAATAGATTCCGATCATGTAGAAAACTGCGAATATCAAACCCAAATAGATGATGATCTGCGGGAGCGCCTTTTTGTAAGTGCCAGAAAGAGTACCACTCCCAGGACTCGCTTCGTACAATTCGGTATAGCCACAGGATTGGCAAGCGAACAAAATGTGGGGCGTAAACGCCTTGGCTATACCTTGGGTTTGATTCACATCGTCGCTGTCACATTTGACACACTTACCGCCGGCCTTCATACAATTTTGATTGAAGTTATTGTCTTAATATTTCTTTGACATAGGCCACCCTGTGTCCGAACACTGGACCAATTGCTTCAATAAGCACTGAATCCCAAAGGGATTCGATGGCACTGCTTCAGCAATGGCACCGTCAGCGTCCGTGGCTCATGGCCGGAGTCGCTGCAGTTGGCGCTAGCCTTGGCGCAGTTATGCCATGGAATTGGGCTGCTACTGGTGTGATTTCAAGTCAAGCAAACAACCCTTGGGAGCACCCACTTCGGCAGCGAATCTTGCAGGTTCTAGATACACAACCTGGCCTCGCGTATCGTGAATTGCAGCGTGAACTAGGCGCTGCAAACGGTACACTTCGCCATCATCTCGATGTACTCATTACCAATCGTTCGATTACAGTCGTCCCTGTCAACGGACGATCCTGTCACTATGCTGGCGCTCCACAACAAATTGAAATTCTGCGAGAGATGAATGTCGGAGATTCTGAGAAAGCAGCCAGAATGATGCCTGTTGGACTTTCAGGCGCTCAGCGAATTGTTGTGGCTCGTTTGATGAAAACGCCTCTGCCGAAGAGCCAAGCCGAACTCAGTCGTGAATTGGGTCGATCTCGTGCCACGGTACATTCTGCAATCAAGGTGTTGCGACGTCGTGGAATCGTACACAGCCATGACCTCAAATTGGCACCTCATCTGGATGGATTACAAACCTCCGGTGTCGAATATGAGTGGCTTGATGAACGACCTCTGCCCGAATAGACCGCTCACCTGTGTGGGACGACATAGTTAGGTCTGAGTCGCTTCTGATGTCGGAGGGGTTTTGAGCCCCCCTGCTACGGGCATTGCCTATGCTGAACATGCGATTGGCCGAGCAGCCTGCACCCGCGGGCAGCCGAGATGTCGATCAACTGGTCAGTTGGCTGCTTGATACACTCGAATTTGTGCGCCGTAGTGGCGATGAATGGACGGGTGAAGGAGTTCATTCTCCAATTCATAGAATTCTCTGCGAGCACATGCTTGCGAATCCAGGAAGTGGATGGGATGCTCAAACACTGGGTGATGAACTGGGCCTTTCCCCGACCGCCATTCAATATCAATTGAGTAAACTCAACGAATGTGGCCTCACGGCAGCTGTCAATCGTGGTGGTTGGAGAGTACATCATCTCAGAAACGGTTCACTTTCCAACGCGGTTGAAATCATGGCTGCAGAAGCACGCTTGGTCTTGGATCAACGACTTCGTTCCCTAGAAGGGTGGATGACTGAAAGCGAGACTCGGATGTCCATTGCATCGGAAAAGAAAGATGATGCACCATTCCACATCCAAATTCGTGGTCGGGCCCCACTCACTGAAGGTCAGGATGAGATGGACGCATTTCTTCTCGACCTTGGATTGTTAGGTGATCGTGTTCGACGTCCCTCTGATGGAAGTGCACCTCTTGGACGACTGATGTTTGAACATCTACTCGCAGCCCATGCGCCGCTTTCCTTAGATGAGGCACTGGAAAATTGGGGGACTACTCGTCCTCGTTTAACCCGCACACTCGATCGATTCAGAGCTGCAGGACTTGCAGAAAGGGTACCTCGATTGGATCGTTTACCCGTTACATTGTGGTCTGCCCTACAAGCGCAGCATGGCCGAAGGGGTGGCGACTGGTTGATGAAGAAAGGAGGGCTTTCACGGATCGATGAAAAAACCGCAAAGAAAGTCGTCAAATCTCTAGACAAGGGGTCATTCAACGTTGCAGCCTGTGAGAAAATTTTCGCAACTGTCCCCTCTAATGAACAGATGATATTACTGAACTTACTCGGTGGAAAATTACCCATTGGATGGCGATTATGTGGGGCCAAGGCCAACCAGATTTGTGAGCGTGTGTTGACAAAATCTGATCGGACGTTCAGACGAATAAAACGTGTCGCTGAGACTTTGGAAAAGGCCATGCAATCGGATTAATCACCTGCCCAAAAATCGTAGTTCTCAATGAACGAGACGTAATCGAAGTCAGGTGTGCAAATAGCGCAGAACCAAATCTCTGCTCCAATGAATGGAATTACCTTTTGTGTCATTGCTGAAGCACAGCACCAGCAGAATTCTTTTTCGGCCATGATTTAGGATTGTAGTCCTCATTTAATAATTAATCGGTGAAATAACATATAACGTGCCATCGTCTAGAAAGTTCGTATAGAACAGATGGTTTCCACTGGGGTGGAATGCAATCGGTAGCGGTGCACTAAGGTCTGATGCGAAAACCGATGTTTCAGATGACCATCCTTGTGGCGCGCTAGTATTCGTTGTGAAATCGATGCGGACGATTTCATGACCCACAGGTTCGATGGCATTCCACGAGCCGTAAACGGTGGCATAGACGGTGTGATTCCCGCCAGGGAAAGGGGAGTCCAGTGGACGATATGCCAGATTGTTAAGGCTGGAGTGGGGCGTCCATGTAGCAACCGACCCAATGGTTCCTTCCGGAACTGGATGCTCAGGATCATCGTCAGGCCAACCGTAATCCCCTCCAGCAATCAGGAGGTTTACCTCCTCAGGGGGATGATTCCCTTCCCAATCTCGACCATTGTCGCTGAAAACATAACCCATGTCGGGCACCCAGATACCATGGAATGAATTGCGCACGCCACTTGCAAGAATGCCGTGCTCTCCCGTGCTCGAATTCACCCATAGCAGTGCAGCATTGCGTCCATCCACCTCATCACAGATGTTGCAGGTTGATCCCACATGCCAAATCACAGTTCCATTGGGCATGATGTCGAGATTGTTCGTCTGATGATTGCCCGTGGGTACATCATCGATAATCGTCCAACGTGGTGCCTCGTTCAGAGTTTGATCAAGGCTAGTCTGATTGATGCGGGTTAATTTGCCCCGCTCAGAGATGAGGATGTGGTCCTCAAGGATGAGGATGTCATGGGGCTCATGTAAATCCGTAAGCAGGATGGAACTATTGTCAGTTGGTGTCCATCTCGAATCGTTGGAATCGATGTCGAAATTCAACAGTTTGATTGTGCCGCCATCACGATCGCAAACCAGTAGGTCGTAATTAGAAATCCACTCAAGGCAGGCCGGGCCTCCAAGACCGTTGGTCACTTCATCAATCACGAAACCCTCCTCAACTTCGGGGTCATCCCAGCCAAGAAAGGGGGAAATCATCTGGACAATCAGAAGCATTACGAAAATCAACGACAGTGTTCCGACGCCCTTCAACCCGCGACGAGTATCACTCATCGACGCCACCCTTCTGCCTCGGAAGCGGTTGCTGCCGCTTCAATTGCTTCGGGCACAACCAACGTGTTGTAGCGGCGCTGGGAGAATGCCTCCAAGGCGATATTCAGGGGTTCGCCAATCAAACGGAAATCCTTGATGGCGTGGAGATGTGGTCGTAATTCCTTCCCTCCTGGGAGACCTTTGGTGAATGAAATCGCGTGCTGCTTCATGTTTCGAGCAGCATAGGGTCCACCAATTTCGTCAACCAATTCCACGTAACGGTTCCAAGCCCAATGTTTCTGACCGGCCTCATTCGCGTCACCCCAAGGTGCATCGAAATCTTCCCAACCCAATTCTGTCTTGATTCGTCCGAAAATGCAAGGATCGCCGATGGCTCCCCGGCCAATCATCAATCCGGCTGCCCCAGTCACTTCCAAGCAACGAGCGGCGCTCTTTGCATTGGTGATGTCACCGTTGGCAATCACAGGGACGTCGTAGGGCTGTGCGATTTCGACAACTTGGCGAATCATCTCCCAATCGGCTTCCCCTCGATATTTCTGAGAGAGTGTGCGCCCATGGACACAGATGCGTAGGACGCCCAGTTGGGCGCAACGCTCAGCGATTTCGAATACAGTCAGCGCACCGTGACTTGTTCCCAATCGCATCTTCACTGAGACCGGAACATCACTGGCTTCTATGCAACGTTCGACCATAGAAATGAGGTTGTCAGGGTCTGCCATCATTGCAGCACCCGCACAAGTTTTGGTCACCTTCGGTGCAGGGCAACCGAAATTTAGATCGATGACATCAGCGTTTTTTGACAACAAACGAGCGGTTTCAACCATTTCGTCTTCGATGCCACCAAATATCTGAGGAATGAACGGTGATTCCCTTGGGTGGGTTTCGACCTTGGCCCACGATTTGGCATCTTTTCGACTGAGGCCGCTCGCAGCTGTGAACTCAGTCGAAGTGAAATCTGCTCCAGCTTCTCTGGCAAGCAGCCGATATGCCACATCGGTGACACCCGCCATCGGTGCGAGGAACAATGGCACTTGCTCGGGCATGTTCCCACCTCACTGAGTCGACTCAGAAAGTGGATTCCCATTCGGTGACGTCTTGCATAGCAGCCCATGTATCATCGTCCATGATGCCGCGAACCTTGAGAACTTCGCGTGAGAGGAGCCAGAAGATTAGAGACAAACTTTGACGGCCCTTGTTGTTGGCAGGCAAGCAGAGGTCGACATTTCTTAGGTTATTGTTGGCATCGCAGATAGCAACAACAGGTAGACCGGTGCTGACGGCTTCAGAAAGAGATTGTTGATCGGCTTGAGGGTCTGTCACAACAATGAGTTCAGGCTCGATGTATGTGCGTAGACCGGGGTTCGTTAGAGTGCCAGGAATGAAGCGACCCACAATGTGCATTGCTCCAATCGATTGGGCAAATTTACGAGCCGGACGCTGCCCATACTGTCGTGCACTCACAACGAGGATTCGTTTTGCATCGTATCTGTTCAAGAATTGAGCGACGACTCGCATTCGTGCGTCGGTTTGCTCCAAATCAATCAAATGCAGGCCAGAGCCATCACCGGGGGCATCGCTGAGGAAGGGTTTCATGTCCGCACTCTTCTGAAGAGCACCAATGTGTACCTTGTGAACCTCGTAGGTTTCGTGAGGTACTAGCATCGATTCAGTCATTTCCAAGCCTCGTGCGGCCTCGCCACCCACCGCCTCTTCATAACCGCTTCGCTCGCGCACACGAGATTTTCCGACGCAGTGTCCCGAATGGAGAGAGGGTGTGAATCTTCTGGGGGTTGCCGGGGCAAGCCGGAAAAACGCTTAACTTTCAGTGGACCTTGATTCGCTCATGGGCGAGGATAAATCAGTCGAAATCGCCCTTGAACTTTCAGGTTCGATCGCTGAAGGAACTCGCCGCGAGGATGGATATTGGGAAAATTTGCAGGGCATGGTACTACCTGTTTCAGCATCGGATTTGGAGAGGCACACCTACTGCCCAGTTTCCTGGCAATTATCCAAAGCCGGTGTCAGCGGTGAAGGTGATGCACTGGAACAGGGTATGCTCTCCCATGATCGCATCCACAAAAAAATGGTGGATTTCAAGCGCTCAGAAACACGTGCATCACGAGATGTTGTCGTGTGGTCGTGGTGGATTACTGTTGTTTGTGCTCTTTCGGCTGACTCAGCTGCATTTTTCTTTGTCAATGAAGGAACAATTTCCGAAGAATTCATCCAAGATATTGGACGTTACCTCATCATTTTGGCAGGGGTTTGGTTGGTATTGGCAATTGCACTCATCTCGTTACCTTGGCGTCGCTGGTTGGGTCGCCCTTTCGGATTGGCCCAACCACCAACCATCGAAGGCACTGGATTGCAGGAAGAAGAGATGATTTCCCCATTTGATATTGGAACGGAAACTGGTATTGGTAAAGGGGGAAAAACGGAAGTTCGCTTGCTTCTAGCTTCCATTGCTGTTGCATTACACGGATTGGCAATCTATTGGGCCGAAAATAGGAGCGTACTGACATTTTCACTCATTGTGATTACATTGGCATGGTTGCTTTTCTCTGCATGGCAATTACACCGTGTGCTCATATCAGGTAGAGACGTGCTTGATGCAAAGGAGGAAGCAGGATTATCGAAAACGGAAGTACTGGCTTACAGCGATGATTCCGGAGAGAGTGCTGCATTGCTTATGGATGATGAAATTGGATTACGGGGGCGACCTGATCAAATCGTAAAGATTGACAACCAATTCATTCCTGTTGAACAAAAAACTGGTAAAGTGCCCATCGAACCACATGATAGTCATCGAATGCAATTGCTCGCTTACCTTCATCTTGTGAGCGAGACGACTGGAACTGTGCCCAATTATGGTATTCTACGCTATGGGGGTGATTCATTGTTCACAGTTGCATGGGATGACTCCAGCAAAGCAGAATTGCATTCATCAATACAAGAAATTCAACGACTCATGGTTGAAGGTGGGGCGAAAAGAAACCATGAGCGAATTGGGAAATGCCGAAATTGTTCGCGACGTTCAAAGTGTCCTCAGAGTTTGGTTTGATTACTCAAATTCAATCGTTGGTGTGCACTCCTCGGGACTTTCAGGAAATGACAAACACGGTCGGATTACATTGAGTTTGAGACTCCACCAATCGGCTTCATCCAGAAGACCAACCCCTGTTTCGATGGGGTTGGAAGTCCCACGACCTTCGACTGTAAGAGTCCAAAGACCACTTTCGAAGGAGTCTGTGTATCGATCCAACTCAATTCGTTCGGGTTCGTAAGTTCCATTGTCAGCCATGACTTCGTAAATTGGATTTGCCTCATCGCAGTTCATGGGATTACCTGCACCATCATCTTCACACCACAACAATTCAACGTGGACATAGCGGATATCTGCTTCGCCGAGGAACACATTTACTTCTGTTTCAAAATTTATGACAATTTCGCTGACAGTATCATCAATTGGAATTTCTTCATACAGAATTGTTGGAGTTGCTGAATCTTCAAAGACAAATGTGTGCGATAGGTCGTACAGAATGGCTTTTTCTTGAACTTTCGGGACCCCTCTCGCACTTTCCATCATCTCTCTACCCACGACCAGTGAGAGACAACCAGGCATGGCTAAGGATACGAAAAGCAAGGCCATGACGGCACTCATCGTCCTTTTGCGCAAGTTGGACATGGTCTATCCTCAGCCTTCCGTAGAGGGTTTCACATTTCTGTCTGACGGCCTCAAGAATGCTTACTCGTCCTTCTTGCGACGACGGACGCCACGGCGCTTGGATGTGGGTTCATCAGTGGTGGGTTCGGATTCAGGTTCAATCTTAGGTTCTGGTTCATCGCCATCGTGAATTGTAAAATCACTGCTGACAGAACGTACTTCATTTCCAACCACTGTATTGTCAACCATTGAATCGACATTGACTTCTTGTCCCGGCAATACACCGTCTTCGCCAGTGAGTTCGAAAATTTGTTCACGATAACTTGCATCTGAAGCAGTCAATTCCACATCTTCATCAGAGAGGTGCTGTCTCGATTTAACATCCCCTAGGAATGCATCTAAATCGTGATCTGGTAATTCATCCATGGCTTCGCTGAGTTCCGTCTTTTCAACGATGTTCTCGGTTTCAACGTCTTCGGAGGTGGCGGCTTCTTGTGCCGCAAGGCGGGCTTCTTCTTTGGCATCGAAATAGGTCTCTGCTTCAGTGAGGTTCTCATCCCACTCACCTTCCCACTGTTCTTCACTGAAACCAAGTTCACCTGCATGGGTATCGAAACCTTCGTGACCTCGAACGATTTCATCTTCATCTTCTTCTTCTTCTTCAGGCGTCTCACCAATTTCTTCAGGAAGGGGTTTGAATTTTCGTTCACGTCGGGCATAATGGGTGCCGATATCTTGTTCCGAACCACAATAGGGACAGTGTTCTAGCATGGAAGGGATTGTGGAATTGCAATCAAGGCAATCGTGGAATTTTGCACGACCGACTCTAAGATCGAAGTCGCAATGTGGACATATATCTTCATCGCCCTCAAGTTCACCGTCACATGCTGGGCACAAATCGTATGTTTCACGGTCAGCATCAGCCAATCCACGTCGTGTCAAAATGACGGCGCCAATCAGTGCACCCAATGCGACCAAGCCGGCAATCACAAAGAGAATTATCGAAGATGAATCATCGCCACCTGAAACATCGGCTCCATCTTCAAATTCTACAGACCAAACCTCAGCATGAGGCGTCTGTACACTAGAGCCATGGGGTGTGATTGCCAGTTCGATTTGTCCTGGTTGTTTCGCGGCAATCACACAGCGAATGGTTTGTTGTTGACCGGTACTGAATTCTAATGTAGAGGTGGTGTCCAATATCTCTCCCGTTGAACGATCGACACAATCGAACGTTTCGCTACCAGCTCCACTTTGAGCGCGCGCGTCGATTGTGTAAACGTAATCATATCCAGCATAGAGTGGTGGTGCATCGGGCGTCCATCCCTCTGTGTTCACTAGGAATTGCAACTGGAGATTTGAATTGAGACTGACCGAACTAGTCGCGACGTTGTCAGTTTCCAATCGATCATAAAAACCAGGGGTTTTGGTCCAACTGGCCTCAAAGGGAATGTCGCGTGTGAGACCTTCCGCAAAGGCAGTGAAAGTTGCGCTATATTGTCCTTCATTTCCTGTATTTGATGATAGGAGCGTGATATTTTGAGGTGTGAGTGGTTGGCCATCGAATGTAGCCGATAATACGCCCTTCGTGTCAACCATGCCTACATTTTGCAATGTCACCGTGAATGTAACCATACTTCCTGGAACGGTGGTCGGAGTTTGGGGTGAGGCCCCTGTAACAACCACGTTAGGTTCCTGATAAATCGTCAAAGATGTTGATTCTAAGTTGTTGAATGGATTGGATTGAGCAACACTACCAGAGGGATCAATCTCTAGATCAAGATGAACATCTCCAGGGGTTGTATCTGTCAAGTTCGCTGAAGTGATGGTCACCGAGTACTCAGCGAATGCATCTTCATCAGTGAATTGCAGAGTCACTACTTCAAGAGCGATCCCATTCTGAATTCGAATTTCAAGTGGAGCTGTTGTCGACCCGGTTCCTCCGTCTCTTGCGATGGTTCCACTGACGGTCCAAGGACCAATTAAACCCGGATCTGCTACAACCGTTGGGCCATCTGCATGTCGGTAATCGGGCAACGTGTCTACAATCAAGGAACGGGATTCTGAATTGTCTGCTGTAGTTGATTCGACGATGTTGTCTCCGCTGTCCGCATTGACTACGCCAAACACATCGTATGTCCCCGCTGATGGTGCCGTTGCGGTCTGATTCATCCACACCGTGTCTCCAACTTGTAATGGAGACACTGAGAGGAGATTTGCACTTCCTGCAACAGTCAATTCAAGATGGCTGGCTGGAGCATCGGCATGTCCAGCATTTTCAACCTGAATTTGAATTTGAACGGGATCCCCTTCGTGTATATCCGTAGAGGATGACAATTCAAAGTGGGACAGTCGAAGATTGGCCAGTCCCTCAACATCGAAGTCATGTGAGATAATTTTTGGATCATTGTTGTGGTTGACGCGGATTACCAATGTCTGTTCACCATCCCCCCATGCGAGGTTTGTCCAAACAAAGTCCACATCTTCAAAGGAACTTGCATCGACGTCAACGATGTGTAATGCGGCGGGGTTCCCCATTTCGAAGCTATTTTTGTGGAATTCAACAACCACATCTTCAGCAATGACGTTTGCGATATTCTGGAGTGAAAGAGTGAAAGTTACACTCCCTCCTTCAACCGCTGTTGAAGGGCTCATCGAAAGGCCTTCAGTGCTAAACGCAACGTTACCTGATAACTCAGCGCCAACAGGACTTGAGATTGCCAATATTGGTGCGAGGAATAGAATAGCGCACAAGACAGGTGCCAGCGGGCGCCGCTCCATGGGTTCAGGAGAACAGCCGAGGCACTTCAAACCTGCTTCCCGAATACACCCAAATACCCCAAGCAAGTGAAGTATTACGATACCCATTGGAAAGCCTTGAAGGACGGTGCATATTGTGGAAGGATTGGTGCCGATGCTTTCTCGCCGCTTCATTCTTGCCATATCCTTGGTGATTCTGCTGTGTCTAGCACCCCATGGGGCTTGGATTGATGTGGATGCAACATCTGGCCGAAGCGATGATTTGGACTTCAGTGGAGGCCCCAATTCAGGACAGATTCTGTCGGGAACTTACACAGTTCGTGCAACGAATGTGGTCAGTATGGATTACATCGACGTCGAAGTCTCAGATGGTTCCGCATGGACTCCCATTGCCAATATCACCACAGCACCATGGCTAACAGCATGGGATACAAGTGTGCATAGTGATGGAGATTACCAACTGAGAATCGAAGGGACGTTCACAAATTCAACCACTACTGGTTGGGTGGTCAGTCCTACTTTCACAGTTGACAATACAGTCCCTAGTGGCCTCTCATTGACCACATCAGGTGCAGTTGTTGGGGACGGCTCTTCAACTATCAATCGTGCGTGGTTTACGGCTTCTGAATCGGGCACAATCAATTTTGATTGGAGTGGCTCGGATTCACACCTTTCCCATGCAACCCTAACCGATGTGCCTGGTTCAGGAACTCCCGCACAAGATGGACCGGGTACAATCCTCAACACATGGGCATGGTCGCCGGGGGACCTATCAGAGGGAGTATGGAATCCTGTTCTTTCCGTATTTGATGAAGGAGGAAATTCAGCTCAAACATCGATCCATATCGGAATTGATCGGAGTGGCCCCGATGTAGGGACACCATCTCTTTCCGTCTCACCCGGAAGTTGGACGGCTGCAACAACCTTGATTTTCAATGATTTATCGAGTGGAGCGGATGACAATGGTGGTTCAGGCATTTCCACTTACCACGTGCGCGATAGCACTGAGGAATGGGCCGATATCGGTGCTGCAGGCTATGGTTCAATGTCTTTGCAAGAAGGAATCCGAACGATTCAATTCCGAGCGGTTGATCGTGTCGGCAATATTGGCGACCCACTCAATGTGTCAATTATGGTGGACCGGGCCGCCCCCGTAGCAGGTGGATGGATTCTGCCTGAACTCACAGATTCGTTATCTGGACAGGTTACAGTAACCGTCGATTCAACCGATACACACTCGGGAATCGATGTCACTTCATGCAGCCTTGAATATGGCTTTGATTCCAATGGTGCAGGTACAATACCTGATATTTCATCCGACTGGCTTAGTGTGGGCTCTGGAACCTCAAATCATTTGTCTGCTGCCATCGATTGGTCAACCAGAGCAGGGCAGTATCTATCTCTAAGAGCAACACTTGTCGATACTGCAGGCAATACGGTGACGACGACTGCTTCGCATTTCCTCATCTTACCAGGCCTTGACTTCTCAATCTCTGATGCTTCACTCGATCGCTTAATTGTCAGAGCAGGTTCAGATGATCCGGTTGTTCTTGAAGCAACCATAAACACCAACGAGTTCTATTCTGGAAGTGTAGTTGTAAGAATTGAGAGTGCCCCAGCGAGTCGTGACTCATTGACACAATGGACTGCCTTGAATTCAATGGTCATTCCAGCAAATAGTTTCATCGATCAACAAGAGAGTATTTCTGTGAACATTACCTTGTTGACTGCAGGTGAATTTGACCTGCGAGTATTTGTTGACCCGGATGAGGTAATCTCAGAGCGTGATGAAGGAAACAACGAGGTATTCTTACTCATTGGTGCCGCCGATCCGGAGGTGGTCGGTTCTGTCAGTGGTTTTGCACCAGACTTCGTCCTCTTGCTCCTCGCCGGCTTGTTTGCGAGTCGTGTGATCAATCGGCGTCAATCGGCGTCTTGAAAGAGGAGACCTCGGTCGCTGGGCCAATGGAGGGCTTGGCTCGAATCCCACAAGACCGCATTGCGGTCCTGATTGGACGCAAGGGTGTCACACGTCGAGCCTTGGAAGAAGCGACCAATTCAAAACTCCATATTGATTCCACCACTGGCGATGTATCTGTGGTATGGAATGAGGAATTTGACCCCATCCTCCGCATGAAATTTCCAGATGTCATTCGGGCGATTGGACGCGGAATGAATCCAGAGAGAGCGTTACAGTTGCTGAAGGATGATCAACACCTCATTCTACACGATATGCGAGAATATGTTGGAAAGAATGCAAACCAACAGAGGCGCATTCGAAGCCGACTCATCGGACGCAACGGACGTATTCGAGAATTGATTGAGGAGCATTCGGGTGCAGAAATTGTCATCTATGGTTCGACGGTTGTCATCATCGGTGATGAAGAAGCACTGCCATTGGCTAGTCAAGCAATTGAACGATTGTTGCAAGGTGCCGAACACTCATCTGTTCTGAAACATCTTGAGACTGAAAGACGGAAAAAGCGGATGTCTGCACGCAATCTCGAATCGATTGATTCACGCCAAGATGATAATCGGTTTGATGCACTAGTTCCTGGACTAGAAGCGGCACGACGAAAGAGAGAACGGCGTTACAAAGATGCGCAAGTTGACCCCGATGATGCTGAAGCAATTGAGGAAATGATGGAACTTGCAGAGGATGAATCCATTGGATTCGAAGAAGAGTGATCAGTACAGCACGTTGGCCATGGCCTCTGCGACGTCGACTTCAACACCCTGCCTTTGAGCCCATTCAACGAGGCGTGTGACATCTCGAACAAGGAATTCTTCCGCGTTGGGGTGAGCTTTGGTCACCGCTTGGCCCACATCGATAATTCGAGGTTCGCCTTGATGCCACAATATGTTGTATTCGCTAAAATCCGCGTGGACCAACTCGGCATCCTGCCAACAAACGCGTAACCAATTCAACAGTTCATCGAAAATCGGTTCGGGTTCGTCAATCTCAACATCGCGCAATCTCGGACTTGGCCCTTCTGAGTTCCCCAAATAATCCATGACCAAAACATTGCGAAAGAGGGCATGGGGCTCAGGAACTCGCAACCCATGTTTCGACATTCGCATCATGTTTCGATGCTCTTTGCGCACCCAAATATTGACCAATTCATGATGCCGACGGCGCAATCCCCCAAACCTAGGATCGCCCTCAATATACTGCATCAATCCCTTGAATACTGCATTACTTGTATGGAAAATTTTCACTGCGGCGACTCCGTTCGGGGTTGTCGCATGGAAAACGTGTGCTTCCTTGCCGCGAGCAATGGGCCAATCCAGTGTGTCAATGTGGCCTTGTTGCATTAATTTGTACACTGCGAGAAGTGTGCGTTGATCGAAAACTTGGTCGAATACTCGGCGATCGACCCACTCAAATTTACCCGTACCAAGAACGCCTTGCAGTTTGTGTTCGATTTCTTTGAACATTGAGGCGTACTTCTTTTCTTTCATCCATGACCAAGAATCCTGTTTCTTATCCATCTCTGAATGAAGATGGAGTTTGGCTTCTTCAGCGTCCCATTTTTCTTCGGCTAGTGCGATGTTTTCGGCCTCGATGGAAAGTTCAACTTCCGTTGGATCTGAATCCAAATCTTCACCTTTGGTTTCGCCTAATTCAATCCAATCCTGAGAGTCGCTTTCGCGACGAGCCTTGCGGCGTCGCGCGATTTTTTCACCCCCTCATGCCGGCCCAAACAAGCTGTCAATGTCGTCATCAGTCACGTCATCTAGTGGCTCTGGTTCAGGCGCAGGTGCGGCATTTTCCGGTTCATCCGCAATTGTTTCTTCTTCGGCTTCCTCGGTCCCTTCAGTAACCTCTTCCACCTCTTTCGAGACCTGTGTCTCTTGTGAATCGCCACCGAAGATCCCAGCATCATCAAGGTCGTCCCAAGTATCAGTTCCTGTTCCGAACACATCAACGATTTCAGGCAATACGCCTTTTCGAGAAAGATAGAGTGATTGTGTCTTGGTATAGCGCTTCTTGACATCTGCTTTTGCATCTTGGAAATCCCATGGCTGCACGACGATGAGATCGCCTTCACGGACCCATTGGCGACGGCGCATTTTCCCTGGAATTCGTGCCAAACGAGTCTCGCCATCTGCACAGACGACGCGAACTCTACGGCCACCTAGGATTTGATCTGCAATGGCAAACATCTCGTTAATTCTCTCATTGGGAAGAGGTACTCTGATTTTGTCGCTAGAGTCGCCTTCAAGTTGCGCTAGCAACTCCTCATCGACTGTTTCCTCTCGACGTCGTCCCATGGTAACAGGTCGCCGAATCGACCGCCCTACATAAACACGGGGCGTCAAGGCAGGAGGCCATTGGTTGGAAATAACTCAACCAAACAGGGCCAGGGCTGCATCGTGAGCAGCTGACGCAAGGATATCTGCCAATACACCAAATCCAAAGACAACGGCTCCCATCGTGCACAGCATGATGGCGATTCGAATCATAGGTGCACGGGATAGGCGCAAGTTTCGATCGGTCTCATCATAGAACATGACCACACAAATTCGTAGATAATAGAACAAAGATATCGCGCTGTTGATGAATATCAGAATGGCCAGCCAAAATACCCAGGACATCGAATCCATGGCCTCAGAGAGACTGGAACCGGTCACATCTCCAACCGTGCTCGAAATGATACCACTGACCATCATCAATTTCGATAGGAAGCCAGACAGCGGTGGGACTCCAGCAAGAGCCAGCATGAAGATCATCATCGAGATGGCAATCAATGGATCTCGACGAGCAAGACCGTGATAGTGCTCAAGTTCATGTCCTCGCCCTTCACACTCTAGCAATGAGATTACAAGGAACGCTCCGAGTTTGAATGTGACCAAGACTGCAAGGTGGAACATGATAGCGGTGGCAATCAGCTCACTTCCCTCACCGGGGCCTAGTGCGCCAATAGCTGCGATACCTGCGAGGATGTAGCCTGCATGTGCTACACTGGAATATGCGAGCATACGTTTTGGATTTCGGCTGCCCAACGCTGCAATGTTACCCCATGTCATGGTAATTGCTGCAATTACCCCAATCAGGACGGTCCATTCACTGCCATCATCAGCCATTGTGATACCAATGAGGACGCGCATCAGAGCGACAAAACCCATTGCTTTGCTCGCGGTTGCTAGAATACCAGCAACAGGGCCGCTGGCTCCAGAATACGCATCGGGTGCCGCAAAGTGGAAGGGTACTGCAGTGACTTTGAATCCAAACGCAACCAACATCATGCCAAGACCGATTGTGGCCATTCCATTCGGGCCGTCAGCCCATGCCGCCTTCAAACTGGATATGGAGAGGTCGCCATTCC
Organism: Candidatus Thalassarchaeaceae archaeon; assembly: GCA_030747395.1. Lineage (GTDB taxonomy): Archaea > Thermoplasmatota > Poseidoniia > Poseidoniales > Thalassarchaeaceae > MGIIb-P. The sequence continues at coordinate 28,929 of JASLKT010000004.1, read as the reverse complement.
AAATGTAGAGCATCGAGATTCCGTAAAGGCCAATGGCGCTAGCAACACTACCGACGATGAAATACTTCACACCGGCTTCTGGACCCGCTTGAGTTTCCTTGTTGAACGCAACCAGCACGTATGATGCCATGCTCGCCAATTCTAGCCCAACAAAGAGCATGAACAGATTTGCGGATAGAGCTACGGTCGACATCCCTAGAGCGACCATGAGAACGAGCAAAGCGAAATCGACTTGGCGACGATTGTTCAATAATCGATGCAACCGTCGATTCTCAACAGCCTCATCACGTTGTGTTTTGAGTGCAATTCGATGGTGTGGTGTCGCGGGAAGGCGATCCCAGTTGGCAATGACTGCGAGGAGTAATGCAGCCATGAAAATCATCTCCATCAGTCGACTAAAGGCATCGACCTGCAGAACCGCAGAACCGTCCGAACACCATTCTGAACCGGCTCTGGCAACACCATCTCGAATGGCTACGCAGGAGTCAGCCACACCAATTTCACCCATCTGGCTCAAGAGAGCAGTGATGAACGATGCAAAGAGAGTGAATGCAGCAATTGCTGATGGAAGGCGAGGGTCACTGGTGAATGCAAATCGCTTACCGCCAATGAAGTAAGGGACGCGCCAAGCCTTTCCTGGAATGGGCAAGCGGAAGGTCGCATTTCCAAGGTTGGGGACGATGATCATCGCGATGATACCAAGCAGAAGAATCCACTCTGGCATCAATGTACTAGCCATATCCGTACTGCTAAACAGAGCACCTAGATTCATGGATTCACCTCCGGTGGGTAAATGGCATTCTCAACCAAGAGCGTGGCCCAATCGGACATCATCTCGAACATGCCGAAGAAGTCGGGGTAGATACCGTAAATCACAGCGAGGACACCAAGGATGAGCATTCCAGTGTTCTCGTGCCATGTGATGTCTCGTGGGACATCATCGTGCATTGTGGGTGGCAATTGAGCCTCGCCACCACCTTCGAAGATGGTGCGCTGCATGCTCCAAAGATAGTATGTGGCCGTTACAATGAGTGTGACGGCTGGCAAGAGAACCCACCAACCGAAGGCCATGTAGAAGGCGATAAGAATGGCTACTTCAGCGACGAATCCAGCCATCAATGGCAACCCTAGGCTACCCATCCAACCGACCATCATGTGTGCACTCATCCATGGACTGTGGTGTGCAAGGCCGCGCATCGAATCAATCTCAAGTGTGTGATAGTGGTGCTTGAATGAACCACAAACTGCGAACAGCAATGGACTGATGATTCCGTGTGCGAACATCATGAAGATAGCGCCAGCAATTCCGAGAGGTTGCAATGTGGCCACACCGAGGAAAATCAAACCCATGTGACTGACTGAAGAATATGCAACCATACGTTTGAGGTTCATCTGCCCAAGGCATACAATGGCACCGTAGACTAGACTGATCATTCCCAATACGATGAGCAGGGTTTGGAATTCGATGACTTGGTCGGGGAATAGTGTAACACCGAGTCGGAGGAATCCGTATGCACCCATCTTCAACATGACACCTGCCAGCAACATTGAGCCTGCTGTGGGCGCCTGAACGTGAGCATCGGGTAGCCAAGTGTGTACAGGGACACTCGGCATTTTTGTTGCAAACCCAATCAACATCAACAGGAAGACAACACTACGCAGACCCTCGGTTTCGATGAAGTTTGTACTCGTGTCCATCATGACGAAATCAAATGATTTGCCCGTGATGTTTCCAACCCAACTCGCATCATTGTTGAAGTACATCACAAGAATGCCTGCGAGCATGAATACGCTGGCTGTAAATGTGTAGATGAAGAACTTCTGAGCTGCATATCGCCGATCTTCGCCACCCCACAAGAGAATCAGGAAGAACATTGGAATCAATGTCAATTCCCAAAAGACGTAGAAGACAAACAAATCAAGACTGACAAAGACACCGATGAGGGCACCCTCCATCATCAAGATGAGACTGTGGAAATACGCTCCCTTCTTGGCATCCCATTCAACAACCATGGTGATTGGAATGAGTAGAGTTGTCAACCAAACCATTGGGAATGAAAGTGCGTCAATTCCAACGTGCCATGAGACACCGATGCTGTTAATCAAAGTGCAAGACCCAGTACTCACTGCGCCTGCTTCACAATTTTGATAGAGATATTCGCCCCAAGCCAAACCAAATTTCTCTTCCAGGCCGATGAGTGTGGCCAAGACAAACATCAACAAGGCAATTCCAAGGTTGGTATAGCGAATCGGATTTGCTAACATCTCTCGTCTCTCATCATTGCCCATCCAATGAACGAGCATGAGCAAGAGAGCACCTGTAATCGGCAACAGTGTGAGAACTGTCAGAGGATTCCCTAGCAAAGTAATGAATTCTACAATTTCCACTCAGGCCACCCCCCATAGTATTCCAACAATGATCAGCATACCGACTGTTGCCATGAGCAAGTAGTCGCTGGCTCGACCGGTTGTGAATTGGCGCAACCAGGTGCTGGTCGATTGGCTACCGGATTCAATTCCCTTGATGACACCATCTACCCAATTCTTGTCAATCCAAGCGCAGATGGCTGCCAGAGGCATGAGGGTTCGAGAAATGACCCACTCGTATGCGTCATCGATGTAGAGGCGGTTGTGTAGAGCTGTGGCAAATCCGCCAGTGGCGAGTTCGCCGACTTCTGTGTGCCCAACACTGCCTGAGTAGCTGATGAGCCAATTTGTGAGTGGTGTAGCCTCTTCTCCATCGGCCAGTTTGCCTCCATGCATGCGTGCTGCAATGAACGGCCCCACTCCTGCCGAAAGGAGAATGGCGGTCCAACCGACAATCTTCAAGAGGTTTTCATCGGGTAGGAAGGCGATTTCTAATTCATGAAGGATTGCATCACCCGGATGCTCGATGAGATGCGTCATGAAGTGAGTGTGTTCTGGATCCCCGAGCCAATGTGCGAATTCACCGCAAGCGAGAATAAATCCACTGAAGGCAGTGACGATTGAAAGAACGACAAGTGGCGTCTTAATCCACTGTGTATCTTCATGCACGTGCTCTACAACATCGCTCTTTGGCTTGCCTGCAAACGTCATGAACCACATTCTCGACATGTAGAAGCCAGTCATGCCAGCGGTTGCGAGAACAAGGATTGCCGGGAAGAGAATCATCTCCCCACCGTGTGCGTATACGTTCCAGGTCTGACCGACAATGCCTTCCTTGGACCAAAAACCTCCAATGAGTGGTATTCCGATGATCGACATTGAGCCAAGCATCATGGCGATGCTGGTAATTGGCATCTTGCTGGCCAATCCACCCATGTTCCGCATGTCTTGTGGATCGAAATCGTGGTGACCATCGTCGTCGTACAAGTGTACATGGTCATGCGCGTGGTGCATCTCATGGATGACTGACCCCGAAGCCATGAACAACATACCCTTGGCCATGGCGTGATTGAACAAGTGGAACAAGGCAGCACCGAAGGCGACAATTGAGAGATGATGGTGGCCCTGGTTTGCAAACCAACAGGCTGCTCCCAATCCTGTGAAGATGTAGGCCAGTTGACTCATCGTCGAATAGGCGAGGACCCGTTTGATATCATTGGCGACGAAGGCGATGAATGCGGCCATACAGGCTGTGATTCCACCAATCCAAGCGATGAGCATCGCGAGATCGGAGAGATCGCCTTCGAAGTGATGTTCGCTGAACAATGGGAACATACGCGCGACCAGATAGAGGCCGGCGTTCACCATGGTCGCTGCGTGAATGAGAGCTGAGACTGGAGTTGGACCTTCCATCGCATCGGGTAGCCAAACGTGGAGAGGGAATTGAGCAGACTTTCCGACGCAACCAATGAACATCAAGAATAGAGGCCATTGGAGGTCTGTTCCGTGGACTGCGCCGCCCAAGGTAGGGTCGCCAAAGATGACTGCGAACTCAAGGCTGTGATACAAATCATACAGCATGAACAAGCCGACCATCAGGAATACGTCACCTACACGTGTAGTGAGGAACGCCTTCTTGGCTGCGGCTGCAGCACTGGGCTTTTCCCAATAAAATCCGATGAGGAGGTAGGAACAAAGACCCATAATCTCCCAGAAAATAAACAACCACAGGAAACTGTCTGCCAACACCATCCCAAACATACCCATGCTAAACAAGACAAACTCTGCGAAGAAGCGATGGTTTCGGTCCTCATTGATTGGATCCGTGGTCATGTAGCCAATGGCAAACCAGCAGATGAGGAAACAAAGGAAGGCGGCGACAAACAGAACGGTGAGGGATACACTGTCAATCCACAAACCAAAACTCAGAGTTGAGGTGCCAATGAGTGCAGCACCGTCGAATATCTCAAACTGAATCCAATCAAAAATGACGCCTTGGGAACCGAAATCGGGACCATGGTGTCCCAAGAACTCGACAATCAACCAAACAGTCAGTGATAGCGTGATGGCGAGAGCGGCCAATGCAATGATTCCGCCCTCTTTCAATTGATGTTTCCACCATTCTTCGCCCTTGTATATCTGCCCTAAAATCAGTATTGCTGGGAAGACCACAAGTGGTACCGCTGCAATGAGGAAAGCGCTGTTGATTGCATCGAATCCAAGTTGGCTTCGGATGAAGGGGAATAATACCATCAAGCCAACTGGCAAGAGGAGGTTCCATTCCGGTTTGCTATGTTCTCCCATACATCGTCACCTCCTCAGTGCTTTAACAGCGTAACCTCATCCAATGAAATCGTGCCACGTTGGCTATACAATGCCAAGAATATGGCCAATCCAACAGCCACTTCTGCGGCTGCTATCGCTATTGCAATTGAAGTGTAAACCCACCCGTCGATATTCTCCCAATGAGAGGCCCCTGCTACGAAGTTGAGGTTGACAGCATTGAGCATGATTTCAATGCACATCAAGACAATAATTGCATTCTTGCGAGTGAAAACACCGACCAATCCAATGCAGAATAGGAAGGCACCTAAGCCAGCAATCCAACTGGGTTCAATCATTCCTCTTCACCTCCATGAAGTTCCCACATGAGGTTGGTTTTGCGCTCGTCCCGTACAAGATACGCAGCACCAGCCATGGCCATTGTGAGTAAAGCACCGAGAACGACCAGGGTGAAAGCCCAATCATCGAGAACTGCTGTCGCGAATTCCAGTGTTGTCATGCTATCGGAGCCAGTCACTGGAGTCCAGTTTGCTGGATCCATCATAACGGCGAGCAAAATGGCGAGCAAACCAACAATGCCTAGGCGAGCGAAGGTGCTGACGAGTCTCATTCGAAATCCTCCTCCATGATTTGGCGACGAGATAACATCACACCGAAGGCGAAGACCAGCATGACGCTGCCCAAGTAAACTAGAATCTGAATCGCGGCCAGCATCTCAGCGTTGGCCATCAAGAACACACCTGCAACCGCAAAGAAGCACATGATGAGGGCTAACATCGAATGAGCAACGCGTTTGGAGTAAACCGTTCCCAGTGCACCACCAATGGCAATCACTGACAAAATCCCAAAGGATATGCCCTCAACTGAACCGAAAATATCCCCAATTGGATCCATAATTAGTCCGGGTAATTCCATGTTCACGCCTCCGATTTCGCTGCCTTTGCAGCGGCTTTCTCAGCCTTCTTTCGAGCCTGATCCGCTCTCTTTGCCAACTCGATGTCGACCGCTTCTGCATGTTGTACCGGTAAGACACGGGTGCGATCTGCCTCAAACCACAAATCTTCTCGTGTGAAGCCAGACATCCCATCGTATTCATTGGTCATGAAGAATGAATTGAATGGGCAAGATTCCATGCACAATCCACAGAACATGCAACGGCCAAGATCAATGCGACCAGAGACAATGTCGACTTCTGCGCCAACCACGTCGCCAGCCTCTACGTCTTCAACCGTTCCAGAGGCATTCCATCGAACACTGATAGTGTCACCTGTTAGATTGATGACTTCACCAAATTCATACTCCTCTGGCGGAGCTTCGTGAGCTGTAGATAGTTGGAAGTTGGCTGCGGCTTCTTCGCTGCCTTCAAGTCGGCGTGCTGCTATTCCACCCACTTCCAGTTCAACACCGAATCCGTGGTGTTCGTCACCTTCTTCGGTCATATCCAGCACGTTCACACGCGTTTCAGTTTCCATGTGCAGGCAATCGTTTGGACAAATGCGAACACAGGCCTTGCAAGCCGTACAAGTTTCCCAAATCACACCGATTCGACCGTTGTAATTTCCTGGAACGAACAACCAAGGTTCCATTTCTTCAAGTCGCTCGTAAGGATACATCACAGTAACTGGACGTTCAAAGTGGGGGAACAGTTCTGTTGTTTCTCGATCAGGAGCATAGGTTTGACCGATGACAGGGTGGGCTTGTGCGGTATACATCTCCCTCTCTGCGTCCGAGAGTAAATTTGTCTCTTGGCCGTGATAGGGCTTGCTCGTACCATGAGATTGCAAGAACTTGGAACGACCAATGATTGGGATTGTTCGCAAAGCAGCCTTGAGAGTAATCCACATTGGGCGTACAATCAGATTGCGGAAATTCGGAGTTGCGTGCTTGTGATAGGCCATTTTCATCACTCCCTGTGTTGGCCAGGACTGGCCACGTCAACTGTCTGTACACTGAATGGACGTGTTTGCGCTTCAAGTGCCTCTGGATCCTCATCAACCGATAGCAAGATGAACAATGCAAGGCTGATTGATGTAATCAAGATTGGAATCAGAAGAGGCCACTCACCATTGATGCCATCATACACCCACAGGCGCAGAGCAGTTGCCATGGCGAGATTGACCAGACTCAATGGTAGAAGCCATCTCCAGCCAAATTCGAGAATCTGGTCCGTGCGCACGCGGTGTAGTGCAGCACGGAACCAGACGAAGAAGATGAACATGAACCAAGCCTTGAGGAATACCCAGAGGATGTGTGGCACATAGTGGATGTATGGGATGGTATCTTCCAATGGTGCCTCCCAGCCTCCAAGGAAGAAATGTGCAAACAGCAAGCAAGCCGCGTATGTTCGCAGGTATTCTGATGCAAACATTAGACCCCAACGCATGCCACCGTATTCTGTCCACCATCCTTCGACCAATTCTGCCTCGGCTTCGGGCATATCGAATGGAATACGCTCAACTTCAGCAACCATGACAACGAGGAATAAGACGCCACCCAATGGCAATAGGAAAATGTTCCAGACACCGCTGTCAGCTTGGAATTCAATCACTTCAATCAGGTTGAATGAACCTGATAGCACGACAACGCTGAGCACCGTTACAAGAAGAGGGATTTCGTATGCCGTCAGTTGGGCTGCAGAACGAATGCCTCCAAGGAGGGTGTATTTGTTGTTAGATGACCATCCTGCAAAGAAGACCCCGAGTGGTGCAACGCTGAAAACAGCCATCAAGAATAGAATGGACATCTCAGAATCATTCGAATAGAAATTGGGACTCAGTGGAATGAAAGTGAAACACATCACAGTGGTTGCAATGATGAGGAAAGGTGCGATTTCAAACACGTATCTATCTGCCTTCTCGGGGACCATGTGTTCCTTGGTGAGGAACTTCATTCCGTCTGCCAAATTCTGGAAGAAACCTGGAAGTAACCACCATACTCCATGATATGAGCGGTTCTTGACACGACTTACAACTTCAAGTTCGTGGTCGTTTCCTGCCACTTCGTTGAGGAACTTATTGAGCATCCCTACAGGAACACCGGTTCCAAATGGCAATTGATTCCACCATTCACCTGCGGTCACGCCGTTCTCACCAACCCACAAACTACGAAGAGAGGTTCGAGCGCCACGTCGATCCATGAATCGACCCAGTAACTTTCGCTCCATCCAAAGGAGAACCAAGAGTGTGGTCATGATTCCACCAAAGACCATTACACACATGATGAACTCCATCAAGAAATAGGATACACTGTCCGTGTATTCCCAGTGTCGGGACATTCCAATCGTATTCTCGGAAATGAAATCCGTTGCAACACGGACCCAATCACGGATCGAGAGAACATCTTCAGTTGCCATCAAAATCACCTATCCGTTTCTCCAATACAAGGGTCAAATGAACCCATGATCGCAGGAATGTCTGCAATCTTGTAACCAATCATGCACTTGCTGGCATAAGGAATTGTGATGAACATCGGGCTCCGAATCGAGACTCGATAGGGGTGCTTTCCACGCCCATCTCCACCACCAGCGAGGTAGAACATCGATTCACCGCGACTGTCCTCAAAGTGGTGGAATCCCGTTTGTCCTTCTGCCGCTCGAGCGGGTGCTTTGCCAAGGATTGCGGGGTCGCCCGATTGATAGTGCGTATCAGCACCACCTGGCATCTTGTCAAGACCATCTAGTATCATCAAGGCACTTTGCCGCATTTCTTCTACACGTACACGATAACGATCATAGCAATCACTCCCTTTAATCGAAGGGCGCTCGACTGAAGGTTCCCAATCCAATTCATCGTAAATAGAGTAAGGATGAGCCCAGCGCACGTCGTAATTATGACCGGCTGCACGGACGTTTGGACCACTCACTCCGTGGTTAATCATCTCCTCAGCCTTCGCATAACCAACGCCTTGTGTGCGCACGAGGAAAATTGTGCTCTCGTCAAGGATTGCTTCGTATTCCTGAATACGTTCGAGGAATAGTTTGAGTTTGGCTCGGCAACGAAGTGCAAAACCAATTGGCAAATCACGCTTAACGCCTCCAATGCGCGGGAAATTGTAGTGCATTCGGGAACCGCCAAGTTCCTGAAGCAAATCCATCATCATCTCGCGCTCTCGCAAACACCAGACCATTCCGGTCAAGTTGCCAACATCAGGGCAGTATGCTCCCAACCACATCAGGTGACTGGCGACACGTTGCAATTCAACCGCAACCATGCGAATGTATTCTGCACGTTCTGGAACTTCAACCTCAAGGAGATCTTCAGCCGCATAGATGTAAGCATGTGACCAAGTGTTTGCACTCGCATAACACAAACGATCAGCATAGGGGGTAATCTGAGTAAAGTCACGGGCTTCACAAATTTTCTCGACGCCGCGATGAATGTACCCTAGATCTGGTTCAGTATCGACGACTGTCTCTCCATCGACCTTGACTTTGAGAGTCCAAAGTCCGTGTGTCATGGGGTGTTGAGGCCCCATTGAAATCCACATCTCTGCCATTACTTGACCCTCCCGGAATCTTCCGGCTTTCTTCCAAAGCCCTGAGCATCGTCGTACATTTCATTGAAGTCGTGATATCGCAATTTGTGTTGCTTCTGTAGTGGGTGATATCCTGTAGGGGAATCGTGTGGGAGAAGGACGCGACGCATTCCGATGTGACCTTCAAAATCGATACCAACCAAGTCCCAAGTTTCCTTTTCATTCCAATCTGCGCCAACCCATATGTCGGCCACACTTGGGACACTGGGTTCACGAGTGTCTGGAATGGTCATTGTAATCTCAAATTCCATGGGGACATCATTCCCTGAGAGACTCGCAATATCCACCTTTATCTCATGGACTCGCTTATTGACTACCGTAGGGTTTGTGACACCCGTTCGCATTAGATGAGCAACTACTTGCCATGTGGCGTCAGCATTCTCAGGCCAGTGAATTCCAGTGATCATTGAACAGTAATCGACCTTTTTGGTCTTCTTGAGCCAGAGAGCGAGTTCGCGCCATTCGCTGGCAACAACTTCGATGTAGACGTAGGCGTTCTTGCGGCGACCACCTGTGTGGTGGCGAACTTCCGCATTGACGGCGTCTCCGAAATCTGCAACATCTGCAACAATCTCTTTCGCAGCGGAAAGAACCTGTTTTGCACTGATTTCGTTGGCCATAATATCCCCTCAGTCATCGGCGACGATGATTGGTGAACCACGCGCTTCAGCCTCCCCACTCGGCACTGCACCGATGCGGATAATTTTCTCACGCAACTTGCCAAAGCCATCGATAAGGGCCTCGGGTCGTGGTGGACAACCTGGAATGTATACATCAACTGGAATCACAGTGTCAACTCCTTCTAGGATATTGTAGGACTGGAAGTAAGGGCCACCGGAAATTGCGCACTCGCCCATGGCAATGCACCACTTTGGTTCAGGCATTTGTTCCCACAATCGCACGACTGGGTCTGCGAATTTCTTTGAAATAGGGCCATTGATCAGCAAAACATCACATTGACGTGGACTGCTTCTGAACACGACTCCGAAACTCTCTGCATCAAAGCGAGGCGCTCCAGCTGCAGCCATCTCAAGGGCGCAACACTTGATTCCCAAGTGCAAGGGGAACAATGATTTGCGCTGTGCCCAATTCAAAAATCGCCCGCCGAGAACACCGATGAAATCCTTCATCCGAGATGCTTCAAGGGCTTTGTCGTTGAGATCACCAACCATGTCAAGGAGGCCTCGACTGCTGAACGTTGTGTAATTCTGCCCTTCATCCATCAAAATCACCTCAAATGTAGATTCGTCCTCGCTTTCGGAAAACATACCACACGCCTAAGCCCATGATTCCAAGGAAAACCAAGAGTGTGACCAAGGAGCCCGTTGCTGCTTCTACACCACCTGCTGCTCCTTCTGCAACAGTGTGATCTGCACTCATGGCCACAATTCCACCGAATGCTAAGAACATGAATGCAATATCGAAAACAAGGAAGATGATTGCGTACCAATAGTATTGGAAGTGGAAATCTATCATCGCGTCACCGACTGGGTCAGCACCACATTCGTAAGTACTCAAACGACGAACATACAATGATTGATCTGATTCGTATCCTTTGAGCAAGAAACTGCGAAGTTTGGTCGGGTCATTTGGGTCAGGCATTGGCCGCAAAAATCGTGAAAGAACAAAGCCACCCAATGGAAATCCAATGCCTACAAGGGTCATCAAAGCAAGAGACAGATATGCTGCTGAGACAGTGGGCATTGCGAAGCCTCAAGGGAACCCGTAGGGTTCCTTGAGTCGTTCGACTCAAAGAGGCATCATAAGCATATCCAGCGAGACATCGGCCGAGAGGGGCGACTCACAACTCAAAACTACGGCGGCGGTTGCGCCCTATTGTGAATAAAATCATCACGCCAAGAACGGCCAGAATCGACCATGTGACTGTGTCCCAAGCCTCGACTGAGAGGCCGAAAACACTGTCATCTAGAATCGCGTTGACAGTTATGTCCACCGGTTGTGCGGCCACAGGTGCACTCTCTGGGGTGACAATGAGTGTGAATTCGAATTCATCCTCAATCACCATCTCCACGGGTGGCTTGACTCGAACGCGAACCGTGGCCGATTCACCAGGCTCAAGCAAGAAGTCGGTTTGTTCGATGTCGATTGTCCAACCACGCAATCCTTCAGTGGATGTGATTTCAATCTGCTCTTCGATATTACCGCTGTTTGTAACCGTTACAAGGAAATCAGAAAAATCCGGATGGGTGGTGTTTTTCATCGCTCCACCTTCAATCGCGACATCGATGTCGTGCACTGTTGCAATCGATACGACAACGTCCACACAAGATGGGACGGCTGCATTGCGCATGGATGCTGCACAAACGCGTATCACACCAGCTTCACCATTCAGGTTCTGATCCGAACCCATCACACTGAGTGTGAGATTCGCGTAATATGTTACAGAATCATCGGGGAGCGTGAAAACACCCGGTGCCAATTCTTCAGCGTCTGAAGTCAATGTTGTTGAAATTGTAGAATCCATGCCTTCGATTGTGAACAATGCCTGCTCGACATAAGGTGATGTGCCAATATCGCTGAACGCAAATGCAACTGTTGTTTGACCACCGGGTGGAAGTGTGACGCTCATGGAATCTGGAGCCCCTTGCGGTTCGGCCAAAATCAACTGCATCATGTAATCATAATTTGAGACGCGAGCCGTTACTGTCGTCGTGTACTCATTAGAGGGTGAAGATACAATATTGATTTTCATCTGAACTTGGAGATAATCCCCCTCATCCTCACTCTGGATGTGAATACGCAAGTAGACCTGCTGAGATTGCCCGGCATCGAGTGAAATCTGGGTTAATTCATTACCCGAAGTATCGACATAGATGGATTGCCAAGAAGGAGATGCACAGGAGCCCGGTTGATTGGGGTCACAAGCACGTAGACGGAATGAATCCTGTACGTTGCCGTTGTTGTGAACGGTCAATGGGAAATCAATCGACTGGTCGCTACGACCGGTTTGGTCTGAGGAAAGGACCGTGCCATCAACATCGTGACGCTCGGCAACGGATACTTCGAGATCATCTGTGATTTCAACGGAAGAATCACCACTACTCGTCACTGCGAATGTAATCGTCACCGTGTCATCTGCAAGTGCGTCAAGAGGGACAAACACCTCCACCGAAATACTCTGTTGATTGCCATTATCGTGCTTCCCAGGCAATGAAAGACTGGAATCACTCAAAGTCACAGTCCATCCACTTGGAACTGGACTGTGACCAATTGCGAAAGTGTCGGCGCCATTTCCTTGATTGGAAACGGATAGAGCAGTACTTTGAGCCGTCCCTGGATCGACATTGTTGAGATAATTGGATGAGAGGGATGCACTGCCCCCATACGATTGTCCTACGGTGATTGACAACGTAGCCGTGCAACGTGCGCTGCTCCCATCGAGAGCACGGATTTCAATGGTTTCAGTTTCACCAGCAGGGATACTGTCATCTGGTGAAACATCAAACGAAATGGCGGCCTGTCCATTTCCATTGTCATAAGGTAAATTTCGCTGACTAACCTCTGGTGTAACCCAATTGGCCTTAGACCCAGATTTACCAAAACCAACGGTCCAATCACTGTTGCCAGCATTTGTGAGCATGAAATTACCCGATTGTGATGCACCCGGGGCGATTGTCATTGATGAAGGTGAAAGCGTGGCTTCACATTCGTGAAGTTCAGGAATATTCAGTGTAACTGAGAGATTGTCTTGTGCAGCATCTGTGCCCGGTGGAGGTGCGGGTGCGGTGACAGTTGCACGAGTGATGAAACAATGAGAACCAGCTTCAGTTTGTTCACCATCTGGGACTTCAACCGTGACGGTGACAATCTCTTCGTCATCTGAATTCACAGTGACTTGTGCAGGATCCACTGAGGCTTCCAATCCATCGGAACGGCAACTCGAAGAATCGTCCATTTCTATGGAAATGGTCTCTTGGGTTTGCCCTGTATTTTTGACAGTGATTTCCCATTCGACTTCATCGTCTTGACCATTGTAATTCCTAGTCGCTTGACTTGTTGAAAGTTCAACACCCTGAGCTGCATTTCCGCTGCCTTCCCCCTTTGTGGTCGTCACTACAACATCTGCCTGAGCCGGTGCACCAGGTGTTCCGGGTTCGGCTGGAGAAGCTGTGGCGGACACTGTTGTTTCGCAGTCATCGGCGGTTGTCTCACTAGAATCCTCTGTCACGTTTACAGTCAGAGTTACCTGCTCATTTGAGTTCGGTGAAATGACGCCAGAAACTTGCTCGATTGTGCTGGTGTAACCTTGACAACCGCCTGCTTCTTGACTTGTCGCCAATTGCACTGTGATGTCTTCGTCACCCGTGTTTCGAACCGTGATTGTATATTCAGCAGGCGTGCCAGGAGATGCCTCCTTTGAAGATGAATCAGATGTCAATGTAACATCGGCTTCAGCAGCAGCATACGGGCTCGCGATAACGAGCAATAGCAATGCAACGACGCAAAGACAGCGGCCGCGCGCGGGTGTGCGCATGAGAGGGCGACAGGATAACCCCCTCAAAAGGGCGCCTGCTTGGCGGTTCAGGAACCCACCTCCTCGACAAAGGTATTCACGTCGGCCTGACAATTGCGGCAAATGACCAATGCTGAAGCACTGCAAGCATATCCTGATTCGTGGTACCGGGCGCCACATTTTGGACATGCACGACGGGTGCCTCCGATAGGTTTGTTACAACCCCAACAGACAACTTCTGGTGTTGATTTGAGTGGAGTAACTGACGGTGCGCTTGCAGAGAATGCTGAGGGTGGAGGTGGTGCCATTGAAGTTGGTGAATCGCCATCACGAAGGCGGAGGATGAGTAAGCCGGCAACTGCAAGTCCAGCCACGATGAAAATGAGTAAACCAATGACCGCTATCGTTGTGCCTGCCCCACTACCAGTACTTCGCGATGGATCACTGGCGACGTCAACAGTAGAAGAGTGGGTCGAACCGGGTGTGTTTGAGTCTTCAAAGCCGAGTTCGATTGATACCTCGCCGGGTGAATCCGGAACAATTTGAACTCGAATGCTCTGAGATTCACCAATGGCTAAATCCACAATATCTACGCCCTCAACTTCGGCTGAACAGCCCTTGGGTGCATCGATGGTGATGCGCTCCTGAATTACAGTGTTACCTGTATTTAGAATTTCAAAATGCAATAATGAAGACTGGCCTTCCATGGATTCTTCCATTGAGAGAGTTGTCCAAATGACGCTAGGGTTCGCATCAACCGAGATGAATGCACTCGCTGAACGCTCGATACCATCTGCATTGATTGTCAAACCGATTTCAGGTTGCCATCCAGCCATCGCGAAATTCGGTGCGATGACGATACAATTGGCTTCGGCAGAACCACCCGCTGGAATGAGGCCCACAGGGTCACAGATGCCTTCCCATGTAGAGTCTGGTAGATCCACACTCAAACTGGGTGTCCAATCGGAACTACCATCATTGAATATGAGCCAATGACCGACAAATCCGGGTGCCCCGGTGGGGATTTCCAAAATGGTATCTCCCTGTGAATTGGTAAAGCCAGTCAATGTCAATACGGGTTTGGCTTCCTCAATGACATTCAAATCACCCTCCCATGACACTCGATAACCATCCTGAGTTGTCAAATGGAGTGTCAGAGACCCACCCACTGCCAATCCATTGCCCTCTAGACCAAGCATGTATGATGCTGATTCACCGGCCGGTATTGTGATTGAATTTGAACCGGCAATCACAGACCAACCGCCAGGTCGATCATCGATGTTTGGGTAGAGTGTTAATTCTGTATTTCCTTGATTCGAAATCGTGTATTGAAGATACACGGTTGAATCGGGGCGAAGCACACTTGGACTTGACTCAAATTCGATGAAGGCCGAATCGAATTCGATGACTTCCATTTGAATCGTGTATGACCAAGATTGAGTGGGGTCGACTTGTGAGGTCACGCGCAATATTGCCTGTAATGTCTGCCCAGGAGGAGGTGGAACACCCAACTGAGGCGTGATTGTCAAATCAACAGTGCGGGCGCCATTGACTGGAATGGCTCCCGTTGAACCAGATGCTGCACCGATTGAGGAGCCCAAATTATCGAGACCAACCCACCAACCAATGGGTGATTCGATGAACAGATTGTAACCTTGTAAGCCATTGCCCTCATTTTGAACATCTACGTCAAAGGATGTTGGTATGGCAGGGTGAACCTGTAATGTCGAGAACGGCGCTTGGAAGGCGACCCCTGGCAAAACGGGTACGTTGAGAGACAGGGTTAGTGGAAAGTCAATGTTATTGTCTTCATCACGGGCTGTAATCGTCAATTGATAGAGCCCCGGAGCAGGGGATTCATCATGAACGAGAGTGAAGCCGACCGAGGAAGATTCTGAACCGTCAAGGGCAAAGCTCGTCTGGGTGAATGATGTGAACCATCCATTCATCATCTGTCCATTGTTGATTCTCATTGGTGTGGATGCGCTGATTGAAGCATTGGTAGAAATGAGGGCGGTGTTGCGAATTTGCAAATCCCATACGGTGCTCGTCTCGCTCACCTGTTCAATTTCAATGACTGTTTCCGATGTAGAAACCCGTACACCAGGTGCACTGACAGCCACGGGTATTTCGAAGAGGTTGTTGTCTTCGTCAATCTCTTCCTCAAGATTGTCAGGGTCAATACGGATGGTAACCGCCTGTGTGCCTTCATTCAATGGAGTCCAATCCCATGTCGCCCAGCGAATCATCCCGGGACCCAAATCAATCTCAATATCACCTAGATTTTGAGTTCCAGCAATGGCCTCAATACGCAATCCATCCGCACTGCCGCCTCCTTGATTCTCGATTTGAATTGAGATTTGACAAACCTCGTTCACTTGAGGGATTGCTGTTGATAATTGGAAAGATGCGGGGATTGGTAGCGGGTCACTTCGCAAATCATTGACACCGGCACCCCGAACTGCAAGTGCAAATGGTTGGTCACTGCGCTGACCCCCATGTGCAACATCAGTAATGCGGACACTCCAAACACCAGAGTCGGCTTGATCGATTAGAACGACTTCGACGTTGTTTACATTGTCAGCATCGCCACCGGTAGTTGAACGGCCATTGGCGAAATCGTTGCCCTTGTAGATGGTACCATCTGGAGCGGTGATAACCATGTCCAGATTGTTTTGCAATTGGGTTGACGACCATGTGCTCCCTGGATAATCCGACCATGTCAGGACCGCTTTGAACGGTGTGTTTCCTCGACTCAGATTGAATTCATATTCTCGGGTCTGTCCACTGCGAATGGTATTCCGATCATCAACCCAAACACCAGTATCTGTACCAGGAATCAGTGAATTGGCTAGATTGACGCGACCCCAGCCCTCATTCATGTTCGGGATATCTCGAGAACCGGTATCTTCAGCGCCGAGAATCAACATTCCTTTGATGAGTGCGCCCTGAGGTGATGGGCGGCCTGCAACTTCCATCAGATACTCGCGAATGAGGACTGAAGCGCCGGCAGCATTGGGTGCTGCCATTGAGGTTCCACTGTATTCCAGGTACCACTGACTGGTCCAAGTAGAGCCTGAGGTGTCGTCTGCATCCTGACTGCGGCAAGAGCGAACCCAGGAGCCTGGCGCTGTTACATCCGGTTTGATGCGACCATCATCGGTGGGGCCACGGCTGCTTCCATCCGACAATGTGCTGGGTGCACCGCCACCGCGATTGTGGTGATTGCCAACTGCGACAATGTTCTTCGCAGTTGCAGGGGGTGTAATCGTATCTGAATCGGGGCCGTCATTTCCGGCGGAGACGAGAACTAGCATTCCATCGTATGACCAGAACTGATCATATTGGCTGGTGCGGCTGTCCGCATCTTCACTGCTTGTCGTGTATTCCCCATAGTAGCCATCCATTCCCCATGAATTCGTGTGAATGTATGAATTGCCCTCATATCCCTTGCGAATGAGGGTGTCCATACTGACCCCACCAAAATTTCCTGAACTGTCATCTTCCATCGCTTGGAATCGTAGCGTTGCTTGGGGCGCTACACCAGCATACCCGCCTCGACTGCCATTTCCAAGAACGGTGCAAGCGACGTGTGTCCCATGGCCCGAATGTTCGTCTTCGGTCGATGTGTCCCCCCAGATTACTGACTCGACATGCTGAATCCGACCATCGAAGTCACCGTGATCTCGATCAATCCCGGAATCTGCAACAGTCACCGAGTGACCACTACCATTCAGTCCAACCACGAAATAATTGGATACATCGTCAGCTCGCATATGACCGATTGCGACATTGTTGTCAATACTGAAAATCGGTTCAAGACTGAGCCATGATAGGGCTGGTTCAGCGGCAACCGTTGCAATATCTGCTAGAGAAAGAATACCCAGATGCCTGCCGGTATCAATGGGACGATAGTCGCTCAAGTAGGATGAGGCTGTGCTATCCAAATCACCCATCAAACCCGGCAACCGAACGTGATCTTGTGGGGTGCCCAAATCTGCCAATCGCCAACCTGACATCTGAACGGCAGTTGAAGGCGATGAGTCTAGAGGAAGTTCAGATGCTTCGGATAGAAGGTCACTGACATGATGATCCACCATGAATGCTAGTGGCAGGGGATGAACCATCGCAACCATTGGCAGGTCGGATGCAGCCGCAATCGCTTGTGGGTGTCCCTGAATCAAAAATCCAGAAGGCGGGATATGTGCTCGAACTTCAATGCCAGGTAATTCAGTAAGTGCCACACGACCATCCCACAATCCGACATTGCCTTCGATCAGGACGAGAGCAATGTCTGTCCGAATCTCTGTCAATACCTCTGGAACCTCTACATCTGATTCCAAACCATCTACTGTGAACAAACCAATATGCGTGTCAGCAATAGTTTCCCGAACTTGTTCATCACCATCCCAACTTGCGGACGGATGTGCACTACCAATGCTATCTGGGTCGGGTGTGATTACGATACGCTCGATGCCGGACGTCCCTTCTTCAATTACATCAGAAATAGAATCAGGAGAGGATGCGAAAGGAGCAGCGCTAGACAGCAACAGAACCGTGAGAATCCACAATACTGTTCGATGTCGCATACGGCTCCCCAAAGGTGGGGGGTTGCCGAGACCGCTTTCTATCTTCCCTGCTCATGACGACACCTATGGTGTCGTTCAGAACCATTGACGCTCGGCATCGAGGGTGTGAGTTTCAAAGGTATACTCTCCAACTTCAATGATCCAAGTTTGCTTTGATACGGCACCATCATAGTTATCGTAATCGAGTGTGACTTCGATGGTGTATAGTTCCCAAATTGATTCGCCAGTAATCACCAATTCAAGATTGTCTCCAGCAATTGATGTATGGGCCAATAATGAAAATGGGCCGAAATGAGTGGAATTCAATACCTCACCATCCTGATTGGAAAAGGAGGCATCAACCTCAACATTCGCGAGGGGGCGACTACCGAAATTGTGTACTTGCAAGAGGACAACATGGCCGGGCCCACCCTGCTTGTAGACCACTTCGACATCGACGGCGTCTCTCGGAACAACCCAGAATCCGAGCGCGAAAATGCTGAGCATCAAACCAGCCATGAAAATGGACGCGAGCACTACTCGCGTTGGTGTGACCAAATTGACGACATCTTGGGCGCGAGCATAGGCTTGTTCAGCAATTTCCCGTTGCTCTTCTGTGGGCTCAAAATCGTCTTTGAGGATTTTTTTCTTCATCTTTCGAATGCGATCAGTGAGACTGATTTTACCATCATCAGCGACTTCCAAGTCTGGATTGTCAGGGTCACCAACCAAAGTGTACATTCCTTCGATTTCTTCATCTTTCTTCGCCATGATATCACCCTGTCAACGTGGCCACTCCCGTGACAACTGCCGTAGTCAATGGTTCAGGCAATAGGTAGTGGGTCGTCTCACCCTTGAAGCCCATCAAATTGAGAATGGAAAGATCGGAAGCAAGTCCGTTCACACCAATGGTGGTGCCCGTTGGAATACCTCCTGTAATCTGGGCATCAATCAGGACTGCTCGCCCATCAAATGAGGTATCCCCTACATCGACCGTGGCTCTAGCGTTGGCAATGATTCGCCCACCCCGTACATCTTCAATCTTGAAAATTGGATAGGGCCCGATATTGTTGAGTTGGATTGTCGCACTCTTGAGATTCTCACCAGCGGCTTCGAGTTGCTCAAGCCACACGCCGGGTTGGGTAGGGACATCGTTCTGGCGCAAATAGAGACGCTCGATTCCCGCACCACTGCTGGTGACCCTCAAACCGAAATCAGCAGTGGGTTCGATGCTCATATGACTGGCCAGATTCTCTGCCAATAGTAGAGTGTCTCCACGTGCTTCAACCGCACGTCCAGTGGTTGAAATGAAGAGGTCCATTCCAGGACCTGATGATGAAAATACCAGCGTGGACATGCCTTGGAAAGAGACCGGTTTCGTGATGTCAAATACATTGGATGGTGCTGTTGAGAGATTCATCTGTCGCGGCAACTCATGCAGGAATACGGTCGCAGGCCACCATTTACCTGAATTAAATCGGTTCATCTGCAGCATCAATGAATCAATTGACAATCCAGATGCCCCCGATTCTCCAGCCTCCATACCGACGGAAACCATGGACCCCAGCGATGCAGTCATGTCGAGTTGTTCAGGGATACCTTGCAAGAGCAATTCGTAACGGGTCGATTGGGTTCGATCGAGCAATGTCGCATGAATTGCGTCCAATGCGGTACTCATCTGATAATTACTGAAAATCGATAATTGTGGCACCACGGGGCGATAATCAGTGGTGATTTGAGACTCAATTTTCAAATCCGTCGATTGACCCGGTTCAAATCCGAGCAACATCAGATGCAAATCTCTCCCATTGTAATTGTTGACTTCGATCATGAATTCAGGATTCGCAGGTAACCATCCATCCAATTCAATGTCGATATCCCAACGGTCTGTTACACTGAGATTCTGATAATCGATTGAAAGATCGATAGTGGGGGCTAAGCCAGGTAGCCAAACGCGAGATCGGAAGGCAGTGTGGTTATCCTCTGCGAGATCGGCTTCTACTGAAATCCCATGCAACCATTCGGGTTCATCGAGTGTCATGCGTCCTTGTTGCGCATCGACAATCAAATCGAATTCTTGGTCTGCTTCCAGTTCGATGCCGAATGAAAAGTCTGAGCGTTGATCATCGATTGCACCCCCGGTGACACTGGTCACCAATTCTCCAAGCATTCCGTTAACACTCTGGCCGAAATCGGTGAATCCTGCAAGGAAGAATGCAATTCCTGCAAGGCCTTCATCTGTGGTAAACTGAGGGACTTCTAAGGCGCTGGCCTCGCCAACACCACCCTGTGGCACCTCAAACGCGAGATTTGAGGGGAGGGGGTCAATGAGAACGTGAGCAGTCAAACCATCGGCTGGAGATTCGTGCGTGGTCTGATCGACGATGACGGCTTGGAATGGCGTGTCCCCTGGTCCAACAAGGAATCCTGTGCCACGGCCGGCTTCACCCGGCACACCGGGCATCTCAGCTCCGAGGAATCCAACTTCGGTGATTCCGTGCACGCGGGCAGACAGTGTAGCTTCACCCAAATCTTGGTTCTGCATGAATAGGAAATGATCGCCGTCCATGGTTTTGGGATCGGTGGCGTTTGAAATCATCAGAGAAAGAGTGCCGATCGGAGATTGGGATATCCATGACACGTCATCACCAATCGCCATCGTAAAGTTACCCGGTAGGAAATCAATGTCTAACACCTGTCGTTGAATGCCTTCACGTCCAGCGTATACAACCTCAGCAATGTCACGATCTGATGTGAATGAAAGTTCACTTTCAGATACAATGATGTCGAGTGAAGCAGGGTGATCTGAAAGGAGTACATATTGGAAATCGCTGCTTGGAATATCGATATTGCCGAACTCATCATCTTCATGTTCAAGGAACAGGATGCGAAGTGGATCTCCACCATTTGCTCCCATCGAAATTTGCTGTGATTGAGTTTCCACATCATCGACTATGTGCAGTGAATGCAATCCCTCGTGATGTAAACTCATGGAGATTGGGACCAATTTATCCACTTGCCCGTGACGACCTTGGACGACTGTCGTACTCTTGTCATCAGCCAAAATCAAATGCGGACCGTAAGCGGTAGGGATATCGGTCGAACCCATGACCAATTTCAGAGTGCTGATGGGCATGGGTTGGCGACCTACTTCGAAATCAGTTAGCATCTCCAAATGGATGGCAGTCCCTTGAGTAGCGCTGCCCGTGCTACCACTGATTACATCGACGAGCGCATTTGGAATACTGTTGACAATGTTTGAAATATCCAAGAAAATATCGACGACCGCGAGAATTGTGACGTCGAGAATCATTGACAAGACATCCAAACTATCGTCGAGTGTGTCTACTTCTTGTTCTTCGCTACCTCCCAACCAAAAATCGCCGTAGAGGAGAAGACCAGTGGGTAAATCTTCAGCGGACATGAGTGTTTTACGATGATCCGTTTCGACGCCTTCACGTTGGAACCAAGAAACATAATCCAAGGCGGTCACAGATTGGGTCGATCGAAGAAGCACCAATGTATTGGGTGGATTCTGTGGATCGATTGGAAGTGTCGGGTCGTTGACGTTTGGAGTTGAATCACGAGTGAAATTTTTGATTCCCAATATCAGCGATAAGCGACTGGGTATTTGCCCGGGAAGTTCAGGTTGTGAAGCACTCCCTAACATCTGGAAGCAGCGTTCAATTTCCGTTGGTGTCAGGGTTCCTGAAGGCATGCCTCGAAGCCAAACCAATGTTTCAGTGACATTTCCGTATGGTTCCGATGCACTTTCTCTGTATTCACTTCGATTCTCGTGGAAATGGAGCCATAGGTCGGCTCGTTCATCAGCATAATATTCGATTGATGTGAGGCCATCTTCGCCCACGGTACCCGATCCTGTAGGAAGAACATTGTCGGTACGAATTGTCAAATCGACAATCGAAGGCAGGTCATAACTCATCGAAACTGGATGCACTCCGACCTCGAGATAGGACAATTCCCAAATATCTCGTTGTCCATTATCTTCTGGTGAGAAATGACCGTACCCAAATCCAACACCGATTCGGCAGTCATGTTCCCAAGATGGGTTGAGATAACCTGTATTTGGTTCATAGTGCGGAGGGCATTGAGTTTGCCCGTCATTATCGATTTGGATTGAGATTGGTGCAGAGAGAGCGGCAATTGTAACTCCACTATCATCTCCTGTGGGCGTGCCTGATGACAACCCAGAAGCGAGTAGAAGCAATGAGGCAATCAACTCTGAACCTGCAGCAGAGAGGTCAAACCAAAATCGCTCAAATCCAACCTGTAAGGCCCAATCTGTTGGCGGGATAGTGAAGTGAGAATCGATGAGCCAGACATAAGATTCCCCGGATACGGTCGGATTGATTCCATATGCGAACGGTTTCATCAATGAAACCTCAAGTGTGTCCATCACATTCCAAATTTGATCTGATGGATTGATGACTTCCACTCGGTATTCGATGGATGGCTCAAGCCACAGTTGTGTGGGAGGACTGCCAAGCAATCCCCAACCTTCACCCGGTGCAAGGTCAAAGCCAATCGTAAGGCCGACACGAATATCTGGATTCTCGACTGTCGTGGTACCTGGATCATCATCTCCATCGATGTCAATCTCATGCATCAATGGCTCTTGACTGAATAAACTCAGAAGTGATGCTGAGAATGGGACAACGGTGTACTTCTCGTGATTAGGGCCATCGTTCTGAGCTTGATATTCAGACCAAATGACGTAATCGGTCAGATTGATCAGTGTACTCCATATGGTGTCCACTAATCCTGGAGGAGCGTCATCGCCCAGCAGAATATCAATCGGAGCGGGATGGTCGACCCCTTGGGGGGTTGATGGTTCTACAATCAATCCATCAAGGGCCGTATCGATATGAGTCAAAGGATCTTGAGAACCGATGGAACGGACACCATTGCGAACCGGTGCCAGTGAATTCTCCGCCTGCAGTTCAATTTGATCGCTATCGAGCATCAAATCTCGAGTGGCCAACACATCGTGCAATTCGGATATGATTCCAAAATCTTCAGCCCGAACCTGAGTGGCCTGTACGGCCATGAACGGACTCAACATGGGTATAATCAAAATGAGAACAAGGGCCAAACTGGTTCGGTCACGAGCGCGTGGCGCTGCCAAAATCAAACGAGTGCTGCCCTCCATGTTGGTATACACTGCCACTCCCTCCGTCTAAAGGGTCTCCGACCCTTGTGCGCGAGGGGAGGGGGTTCCCCATTCCATTCTCAACGCTGGATTGTACTCCGATTTCCACACTTTGGACAGTCAATTTGCGCTTGTTCGATTCCGAGGGGCATGTCAACAGCATACTGTTGGCCACATTCTCCACATGTGCCGACAACTTCCGTTGTTTGTTCTGCTGGAGGGGGTGTTGCCTCGGTTACAATCGGTTCGGGTTCAGGGGTGGTTGTGTCGATTGGGGTCTGATCATTCATCACATTGGGCATCTGGATTCCACTGGATAGAACGCTAGCACGCTCACCTGTAGGCGCGGCTACTTGAGGTTCAGGTTTTGATTCGGGTTCGGCCACAGGAGTGGGTTCAACATCGGGTTCTGCAAAGGCTGAGAGTAAAGCGGCGTCATCAACACCACTCGATTGTGTCCTAACCGGTTGTTGTTGAACTCCATATCCGGCTCCTACACCGGCAATTTGAGCCATATCATTGCCGCCACCACGCTGGAATCCACTCGTAGCGCTACCTCGATTTTGGAACATTGACAATTGCTCTTCATGGTCTGGTTCTCGGGCTGCTTCGGCTTCCTCTGCGGCGGTTCGGGCTACTTCTTCGGCCACCAGTTCTTGATGGGTGCGTCTCTGATTCACCCATCTGAACAAGAAAAAGCCCCCCACAATGGCACCGATGATGGCACCGATGGGCAAGATGTAGACCAATCCAAGTATTGCTGAGGAAGAAGATGGTTGATCCTCAACATGAACATTCAATTCACGGGTAGATGTGAGGCCTTGTTCATTTGTGACTGTGCATGTGATTGAGTAATCGCCACCCTTGGTAAATGTCCACTTCACCAAATCACCGGTGGCTTCGGCATCATTCTTGGTGTCACCATCTTCATCGATATCGACAGAACGATCGAAATCCCATGACCAAGTTAACACGGGTGAATTGGGATCACTAGCATTCAATCGCCATGTGTTCTCTTCCCCTGCCATCACATCAGTTGGTCCTGTAATGGCATCCAGTATGGGCGATGTTCGATCCTGAACGGTCACGTTGATAGAGAGAGATGATGACAAATTTGCGGGGTCAAACGCACGCAGTTCAACACTGTGATTTCCAGCAGATGAGAAACTGTAAGAGAACGAGTTACCCGTACCTGAATCCGTTTGAATGAGAAGTCCATCAGCATACCATTCTTCTCGACTGATTGCAAAATTATCATCTGATGAACTGGAAATAGTAAATGATTCATCAAATCCTCGAACCAAGTTGTTGCCACCATTGATAATTACAGTTGGATTTGTTTGATCTTCAACATCGATGGAAATAGATGATGTGTCAACTCGGCCATCGACTCCATTGACACGCAAGGTAACCGTGAAAGTGTCCTCATAGGCCCAAGACACATCGGCAGTAGGTCCTGTCAACTCAAAGGTACCATCTCCATCCAAGTCCCACTCATAGGCACCTGTGTCAACCTGGTTGGAAAGATTGGGCGTACTGGTTGCTGAAAATGTCACAACATCACCCACATCTACAATCTCTGCAGCATTGCTAGTGATGGTCGCATCCAATACAGGTAACAGGGTCACGATAACTGTCAAACTTGCAGGTGTCAGGCCATCGCCACCTCCTGTGGGTCCAACTTCATTGTCGGCATAGAGATAGAGCGGCTGATTGGCATAGGTTGAATCAACCATCCAGACAACACTGTCTTCGGTTGTGACCTGAAGAAGATCTGCGCCAGTGATGCGGAACTCGGGAGAGGTGCCTTCGAGGTAACTGGTTCGCTGATTCGCAGTGAGAAGGAAGAGATCTGGATTCCCTGACAATGGAATTGCATTGATTAACACTTGAGTCCCTTCATCGAGATTTAGAAGGCTCTCATCGAGCAATTGTGTATGACTGTTCACATCCAGATTAACCAAGGCGTCGTGGATTGTCCAATAACTCTGAGTCGGGAACGAAATATCGAGACTCACCTGGAGGGAACTTCCTCCTTGAGCGCCTTGACCCTCATCGCCAGGGTGCGCCAGATTATCGAGTACAACATACCAATTCTGCTCACTCTCATCTGCTGGCACTGTCCAATGCCAGCGACCTGAACCAACCATGTCCTCAAACACTGTATCTTCGGCCCAATAGATTGCTGAGCGGTAGGATTGATCGTTAGCGTAGACTTGCAATGCAGCGTTTCTGAATACGAGGAAATCAAAATTGACATCCCCCGTAACATCGAATTCTACGATGGTTCCGGGTGCCAAAATCCCCAATGAAATCTTCTCACATTCTTGATCTGCAATGAGGATGGGGTCGGGCATTACACCCATGTCAGTTGTGCCACATACAGTCGAGCGACCTTCACTGGCAGAGCCAAGTGGAAGTGATGACATCACGAGAAGTGTGACGAGGAAGAACACTACACGTGCGTGTCGCATATCGACCGCTTGATTCAATCACCTTTGAAGGTCGCCCATGACAGTGTATCACAGATTCTTCTTGTTCCAACCATTTTCCACCCGCACATGATGGAATACGTTACCATCTGTGGCAATCTCAAACCAATCGCCATCCAGTGTGACTGCGACCGGACCTGAGAAGTGCTCTCGGGCTTCGCTGACGAATGAAGAAAGTGACTTGAATCGACTGGAATAGTGTGTTAATGCAAGGACACTGGCCTTGCATGATGTTGCGTGCCGTGCAGCGTCAGCTGCAGTTGAATGGTAGTATTGAGTCGCCTTTTCCTGCTTGTCTGCTAGGAAGGTGGCTTCATGGAGCAATAGACGAGGTGGGCTGGGTAATTTTTCTGCATTGAATCCGACGGGTCCATGTGCGGTATCCCCACTCACCAACAAACTGGGACTGGGTTGTGGTTCACCACGAAAACTGTCAGCAGATAGTGATTCATCATCGATGATGATGTCTTTTCCTTGAGCAAGTTGACCAATCTGTCCCTTTGACAAACCCATCTCATTTGCCTTCTCAATATCGAATTTCCCAACCCCACCCTTTGATTCAAAGTGGTATCCACATGAAGGGACTCCATGGTGAGTGGGTACAATGGTAACCGTCACCCCTTCAAGAGGTTGAATTGGAGATTTGAATGGCTGATCGTCATCGATGGGAATGAGGACCCAATCAATCGTGTATGAGGCGTCCTCGTCCTTGGTTCCAATGGCTTGCCATTGTGAAAATAGAATGGCCAAATCTGTCGAAGAGATTCCACTGTCCACTGGTGGTGCTTCGCCAGGATGCTGTGTAGCCCAATCAATGGCGGCCCGTGTTGAGGGCCCCATGACAACCATGCGATTTTGGCGTCCATCCAAATCCAGTGTTTGCAACAATGGCAACAGACCCCATGTGTGATCCAAATGTCCATGAGTCAGAAAAATCGCGCGTATACGTGAGATTCGAGTGCGGTTTTCAAGGCCGCTCGATTTGAGAGCGCGGTTGTGGTCCATCATGCGCTTCTGCATACCCTCTCCACAATCGATGAGGGCCAAGCCCCCAGGTGTGTTCAGCACTGAACCTGAGACGGAACGCCCATGTGCGAAACGGGCGCTCGACGTGCCCAGCACGTGTAACTCAAACATGGTACTTCCTCGCGATTCAACAGAACGACGCCCACTTTCGCAGGCAGCGTCCCAATCTATCGAGAAAACCCATCCCATTTCAAGGGTTCACTGGTTCACGAGGAATGGGTGTGGGTGGAAACCAACGCAATAGGACGACATCTTCGACCGCTCGAATCCATCGCCATGGGATGGCGACATGGATGCGACCCTCAACCAATTCAGCGGGAGGGTTGGTGACGAACAAATGTGTGCAAGTCCACTCGTCTGAATCGACGACCATGTCGTGGACTGTACCAAGAAAGCGACCATCTGGCAAGATGACGGGCATACCGCGAAGTTCGGATGCGACTGCTTCGCCCATCGAAATGCGGTGAAGTAGGGTCGTCCATCAACCTTGGGCCTGAAATCAGGCTTACTTGCCACGATTTAGGTTGGCCTTGAGTGAAGGGCGGAGTTTCTCAGCACCCTTACCCTTGTTGTGTAGACCACGACCGCGCTTACCTGCGCTGGTCTTACCACGGTAGACACGGCCAGAGTGGCGGTTCTTGACAACCCAGCCAAGCTGCTTGTCGTTCTGAATGGCAGGATGGCTTGGATCGATGAGAATGCATTCGTAGAACTTGTTCTTTCCATCTTCGCCAACCCAATATGAGTTGAGAACCTCAAGGTTCGGGAATTTGCGTGCAACGCGCTCTTCGGCGATGCGCTGGATGCTCTTTGCCATGGTGATTTTCTTCATACCCATCTTGCTCGGCTTGCGCTTCATGTTAATCTTGGACTTTCGCAATCCACCACGGCGAACTCGAGTTCGAACCATGACAACGCCCTGCTTGGCCTTGTAGCCCATGCGTCGTGCTGCGTCCAAGCGAGTTGGGCGCTCGATTCGGTTGATGACGGGGTCACGGCGCCACTCTGCCATACGGTTACGACGGTGGTCTGTAGGAATACCATCTTTGGGTCTCTTCCAGGCCTCACGAACTGCGTGGTGTAGTGAACGAGCCATGGTAGTCACCCTTTGGAGCGTTCCGCCGACCTGCTCCCCCTATATGAGCGTCCCGCTGAATCGAAAACCCTCCCATAGGGAGGATTGACACTCTAAGCCTTGATGCAGAGCAAGATTCCAGCCAATCCAGCACCAAAGAATCCCCACCCGGCCATATTGGCATGAGCAGACATGGTGTATCCTTCGATTTCAATCGTACCCAAAACTGAACAAGCGAAGAAAACGGCAAAGAAAAGTAGGTGCAAAATACCGACAACCAATGTATGCTTCTTGAAGGCCAGTAATCCAGTTGAAATGATTGCGAATAATAGATAGACAACTGGTGAAAACATCAACATGAGGATCGCAATCCCGAACAATACCCATTCTTCAGGGATGTCGCTCATGTCAAAATCATCACCGTCACCGTCACCGCCACCATCTGATTCAGAGGCCGCTTCACCCATTTCACCAATGATTTCGAAACCTGACATACTTTCACCAATATTTTCACCTTCAAATGACACTTGAACGAAGGGCATTATCAGCATGAAAACAATCAACCCAACACCCACCCATGGTGCGATGTAAATTTTCTTCTTAGTTTCAGTAAGAAAAACTGGCTGCGCTGCGGATTGAGCCGGCGCCCAAAGAGACTGTTCTTGTGCGGGTTCTGCTTGCACTGCAGGAGCAGCATGATGGTGATGTATCACATCACCCGAATGTATGTTCCCGCCCACGACACTATCCTGTATTGGGATAGGCGTTATTGGCTGTGCAGTAAAACCCGGATAATGTTGAGAAGTATACTGTTCTGCTTGCTGAGGCGAGTAACCTTGCTGGATCAATGAATCATAATACTGGCTTGCTTCCATATTTCCCGCTATGGCATTCACTATTTGAACATCAACTTCGTTGTTTTTGGTCCGAGCGGCCCCGTA
>JASLKT010000049.1 GCA_030747395.1 Candidatus Thalassarchaeaceae archaeon | reverse complement strand
TCATGTAAACTCGAGTATCCAACGCTCCAAATTCGCTGGCAAAGGTATCTGATGCTGCGACCGCCACCGAGGCTGCAAACACAGGGAACAGTGTTTCCCAATCTTTGGAGATGATGGCCAAGATCGAAACTACCAGTGGAACGCCACCATTTGCGACAACATTCGTCCAATCGCGTTCCCCTTCGTCGCCTTCATGGAATCCTTGCTCACGTTTTTCTTCGTAGCGCCATCGAGTCGCCGCAAAACCAGCGCATAGGAATGAGAGTAGGATGACCAACCAAGTCCAGTGACCACCGATGGCCACGCCCAATCCAAGTGCTGCCGCGGCCCAAGTTCCGGCCTCGTTGAGGATATGGCGAACCCGACTGACAATCATCAAAATGAGAATGAGGGTGAATGAAATCACCAGATTTGTCTGGTCGATTCCGCCGACCATCTCAAACTCCATGGTATCCCTCCAGCGCTTTGAAACGCCTAACGCGGTTGAATGTTTTCACCATAGAAGCCACAATATTCCGACTCCTTCAGAGTCTCTGCTGCGTCAACTCTGCCAATTGAGCTTGATACTCATCGATTTCACTTCCATCGGGGGCTTCCCTGACACTGTGAAGTAAACCTGTGCCAATAATCCAAACTGCAGCAATCATCATTGCAGTGAGGAGCAAATACAGAATCAAAAATGTCAATTCAGACATACTCGAACCTTCTCCAAATATTTCGAAGATTGTAACAATTCCATTCCACGATGCATGACCCATTATTGCAAAAATTAACCCAACCCCAATACTTTGCGGTAAAGGAATTTTGATCCAAGGTTCTTTTTGGAGTATCGGTGCCGATGGCATCCAAATTTCAACACCAGATGGGCCAACTACCACTCCACTTTCTGCATCGGAACCGGGAGTCTGGATAACTTTCCCACTTTCTTTGTCGATTAATTTCCATTGTGCATCTTCGGCTTCCGGGGGCTTGATTCGGTATCCTGCTTCTGCCGCTATTTTCAATTCGGTGGCACGCCCTTGCATGAGAACCCACCCCATTCCGGCTCCAGTTGTCCCTGTCCAAATTGCATGCCCTGGAATTGAACCTATGCCACGAACCAGCATCGTCAGTGGGAATCCTGCCGTCCCAACAATATACATCAGATTCTCTAGGATTGCAAATCCCAATCCGACTGTAAAACCAATTTGGAATCCATGCTTTGGAGAACGAATCTTAGAGGCAAAGAACCAGATGGCGCCGGCTTTACATAATTCTTCTCCGATTGGTGCAGAAATTACTGCCCCCAATCTTTCGAAACCTGTCACCGATATGTCTGGATCGAATAAGAGGACTAATTCAAGGAAAATCCAACTGTTAATGAATAATGCTGGAATGGCTGACAAAATCCCTGCAATCAGCCATGCCTCTGCATCTCGCCGGCGTGTCGGCAAACCAATCCGCTTGGTGGAATGAGACCACCAACCCATTACCGGAATACTGAAACCGATGATGATTGCCGGGATGAGTAGCAAAGTAGCAATAAGTTGTGCCCCAACATTTCCAACATAGAGCATGTACCATAATCCTCCAGAGCATAGTACAGTGATTGTAAAAACAATCCATGCTGCGGAACTAGAAGGAACATCCAAGACCGAATCATCTCGCATCAAATGTCGATCCAATCTAGTAAGCATCGGTGTTTGAAGTGAACCTGATTGTGATGTGATGACGTGTAATTGTTGGCCAGATGGGTCGGGCACAGCTCTTTCCAGTAACACGGCTCGAGGGCGGCGCATAGCGATGACGCCCAGCATAAATGGAATGGCGCAAATCAATGATATTGCACCATACAGCGAATCGCCATAAATGGTGTTAATCCAACCATCGAAGAGGAAAATTTCAAACAAAAATAGGATGATTACCAAGGCCACAACTCGACCATACATTCGCCAAGGACGACTCGGTCTAGCCATCTGCAAATTGGGAGGTGCAGGGGACAATGGAACCGGTTCAGGAGTCACCAAGGTCATTCCTTGAGGAATTGCCGTCATCATCGGAATGTGTTGTGTGGCAATGGGTGCTTGATAGGAATGAGGTCCCTGTGGGCTACCCGGTTGCATAATCTGCGCTGCACACGACAGCATTTGAGGGTCCCGCTCAGTTCGCCCATCAATCAAGCGGCAAAGCCGCGAGCATTAGTACATCATCACTGCGGGAATGAAACGAAGTGTTTCTCATTCAATAATTCTCTGATTACTGCCCCAGTAAACCACCGCATTCAGTACAATAGATCTCACTACGGGAATCATCCCTTTTCATTGAAAAACGCCCACAATGTGGGCAGGGTGGGAGACCGTGTCCTGAGTTTTTCTCTCGGAATTTCCGCCGCCATTTGCGGATGGCTGGGATTCGCGGCCATCCTCTCTTCGGCTTGCGAACCTTCGGCATACGGGTCCCGTTCCACGCACTATCTTTACGGTTTACGAATCATCAATCGTGTTTGGAAGCCCAGCCATCTTCGACTGATAGCGCTTTATTCTTCAGCGGGATAATCTTCCGATAGACGTCTTCAGGCGCTCGAACGTCTCCCTCAACAGTCAAGAGTGCTGCCAAGGAGATGCCGAAGTGTGCTTCGTTCTCAATCAGCAACGGTTCAAGGATTTCCCAGTCGGCAGGTGTAAGATCTGTAAAATCGCCACCGTTGAGTTGGCTTGCACTGACGCGTCCATACGGGTCGCGCACATAGATGGCACCCCCACTGGACAAACTGAACAGGTTGCCACCAGGATAGGGCGTTTCCATCGCGCGAATCTCACCCTTGTCATCATATTCGATTCCATTGATGATGACAAAACCACCACCATCGAGAGGATCACCTGCCATGAACGATTCTGCGAGGTAATCCAATGCTGTACCATTGACTACCAACTTGGGACTGCCAACACTGTTGATCATTGGGCGACCTGCTGCATTGCCTCGGATGAACAGTTTGCCACCCTTGGCACCATAGCCATAGCACTGACCTACATCACCATGCACGACGGTGGTTCCCTTTTTGTGTATCTGACCGATTTGGTCTTGCCCATTTCCATGCATGTGGATGGTCATGCCATCATTGCCACTGGCCAGATAATCTCCAACACTTCCGTAGACATCGATTCGTACATCATCGGTGTCCATGCCAAATCCATTGCCGATAAATCGGTGTCCTTGGCAGAGAATTACATGGAAATTACGCCAACCGTTCTGGTGAAGTGCGATAAGTTCGCGGGCCAGACTCTCTTGTCCTTCAATTGGATAAGGTCGCGCATCAACGACGATGGCCTGTTCGACACTTCCCGGTTCGGGTCTGTGCCCAGGCACTTTTTGTCCGATAAAGTGTGAACACGGGGCAGAGCCACTACTCATCAGAATCTCAACCAAGGCATCCTCAACATGATCTAGCCATCGACTGCGACGCAAACTTCCAGTTGCATAGCATCGATCCAGTAGAAGTTGAAGGCATCTCACCGCCTCGCTACGACTGACCTGTTGGGAATAGGTGTGAATTTCGGAAAGCATGGTTTTTGCTGCGGCCCAGTCCATCGTTTGTAGGGCTTCAACACAAGCTTCGTATCGGCCGAAAGCATCTCCTTCTTCTGGCCAATTTACCTCACAAGTCATCGCTGAATCCATGATTGTATATTCACCATCTGGATGGGTGTCGACCAGGCCACCGAATTTGTCGGTCATGACCAAATCAAAACTGCCATCCTCCTGCTTGTTGACATCGAATAGGAAGGCTCCACCATCGGTGTAGGAACCACCGCGTGCATTCCAATATCGATCACATCGTCGCCAGAATCGATTGTCTTCCGCAGATAGACTCTCCATCACAGCATCGATGACTTGCTTTTCGCTCGCGCAGAATGCGATGCCCACCTCTCCTCGTTGATAGGAGAAGACTTGGGGTCGAAGCATGCTGGTATCTGTGATACCAATCAGTCGGTGGTGTCCTTTACCCGCCCCTTGAGCGATGATGAAGAACCAAGGTCCATCGGGTGATCCATGGATGTGAGTTTTCTGAATCGCTTCGTACACTTTCTGTTTTTCTTCAGGGAGCATGATGAAATCAAGTTCACTGGTTGGGGCCAATGATTCGATGAGATATTCCATTGGATATCCATAGACCCGGTGATGCAAGTCAAAACCGAGTGCTGCCACTTCAGTATCTGTGAAGAACAACGGTTCCATTCCGCGCTGTCCGAGGTAATCTTTGACAGAGACATAGTTGCTGAAATCACCGTTGTGAACCAGCGCAACATCGATGCCTTGTCCAAACGGGTGTGCTCCACCGGGGTGGGTCACACGTCCTCTCGTAGGATAGCGGTGGTGCCCAATCCAAACGTGAGCCGTAAATTCATCTAGACAGTAGTATTTGATGACATCTTCAGCATATCCTACAATCTTCAAAATCAGCATATCGCGACCATGACTGAGCACGAAAGCATCTGCACGACCATCTTGTGCATAAAATTCGACGTTGAGTTTGTGTGTATTTCTGTATACATATTCAGAATGGATCGCCTCTTCATCATCAAAGTCGCCAGGATTCAGTTCACTTTCTTTGAACATCTCTGCAATACCATCTTCTGTTGGTCGAACCCAGTAACATGTCACTGCAGGTGGACAGACTTCGAGTGCAGAGAGACTTGTCCAATCATCTAGAACGGGCATTTCGAATGTATGGACGACATCAAAGACAGGATGAATGTACTTGGCTTCCACTTCTTCCTGAAATCCTTCATTGACCCAAGCAATGGCGATTAGATAAGCATCCTCAAGGACCTCTTGAGTGGTGCCAAATTGTGCTGGATTTAGACCTACCATGGCAACTCCACCTCCCTTTCCATTGCCACGATTTCGCATCTGTTCTAGAGATTTGAACAAGTGTCGCCCTGCGATTGGGATTTCACAAGCCAATCCAACAACCCCACAGCCACCTTCGGCGGCATCGGCATCATTCATCTCGATCTTCGGCAATGAATTGGTTAACATTCGACGTGCCTGCACAATCGCTTCAGGATTTGCGGGAACATCTCCTCGCGGTCGACCAACCACATCGAGATATTCGGTTGGTGTCCCTGGTAGATTGGCGTGCATCAAGCCTCACCTCCTGCCATGTAACGCAGTAGATCGGTTCGACCACGCAATTCACCAATCGTGGAAAGTCCAAGTTGGCGCAATATGTCTTTCAGCCGCTTCGCCAAAGCAGTGTAGTATTTGTCCAGACGATCGGCGCCCCACGCTTGCTGAACCCACTCCTGTAATTCCGCATCTGTGGTCGTTAGGCCCCATGGACATCCGCGGCCGCTTGGCCCACCTTCACAGTTGGAACATCGAGTGCAGCCCATGGCGACCAAGTCACTGGTGCCGAGGACACAGCCATCTGCTCCCAGTGCAATGGCCTTGGCGATATCATCCGCCGTTCGAACGCCACCGCTGGCGATGAGAGTCACATTATCTCGAATGCCTTCCATTTGCATGAATTTGTGGACCTTCGGAATTGCCAATTCGATTGGCATTGCAATATTCTTCTTTGCGATTTCAGGTGCAGCACCCGTGCCCCCAAACCCTCCATCGAGGTGGATGATATGGGCGCCAGCGTAGTAGGATCCTACCGCAACCATGTCCACATCGTGAGGTGTACTGACCTTCACTGACATCATTGCAGTTGGGTTGACGGTCTTGATCCAATCAAGATGTTTCATATGGTCCTCAACAGAATAAGTTGAATGGAACGGGAAGGGGCTGAATAGGCTTACAAATGGCACACTGCCACGCATTTCCGCAACCTCTTCACCTGCTTTGCTTGCCAGCAAGTGTCCTCCCAAACCTGGCTTGGCGCCCTGTGCATACTTGAATTCAACAATGGGTGCAGCCTGGATTGATTTCTCTTCAACACCGAAGTAACCTGTTGCAACTTGAGTGATGACATGTTCTGCGCATTCGTAAAGTTGTGGCGGATATCCACCTTCCCCTGTCGACATCAACGTATTCCATTTCTTGGCATTGAGCGCTCGCGACATCATGACGTTGACCGATACTGAACCGTAGGACATACCACCGCCATACCATGGAATGTCGATGGTGCGCTTGTGCCGCTCATCCCCTCGGCGATTCAATTCGAGCGTGATATCCACTTCAGCATCTGCTGGCAATTGCTGATCAACTGGGATTTCTTTGAACATCAGTTTGTCAAATCCACCGCCGCTGCGTCCAGTTTTGAAATTGAGATGATCGGGACATTCTCCAGTTTCAGCCATGTACCATGTGCTGGCGATTAATTCGTCAGTCCAACGTGCATCTCCAAGAGCTTCTGGCAAATCATATGGTGTATCAGGGAAAGCACGCTGGTGAAATCCATCATGCATCAAGTGATGCGTTTTTTCCAGCAATTTCGGGCTTGGCTTCGACCACTCTTTCTTTGCCATCACTGCTCACCTCCAGGGAATCCTTCGATGTCACCGAAGGCTTCAGCCTCCAAGTGACCACACCACATCGCACGTCCAGTTTCACCACGTAGGCGCCGAACTTCGCGAACCCCCATCGCTCCAAGAATCTCTAGCAGTTGATCTCGCCACGAACAAGAGAGGTTGAGGATTCGTTGCACACCCCATTCTTTGTCGAAATTGGATGGCAATTTGACTCCAGCAGCGCCCCGAGTCTTTGTATCGCCCAACAGACGTGCTTGCATTGAAATGAGGAGTGGATGATCAAGTCCAACAGCATCCATTCCGGTAATGATTGATTTTGGGAGATGGTCAGCACCAGCAACGCCTCCAGTCCCAATCAATGTAACTTCATCTCGGCACCCTTTCTCGACAAGAGCAAAATGCGCTTCTTGGTAAAGTTCCATGACAAATCTCCCATCTTCAGCTTCTCCATGATGATCTGATACGAGATGGATAATTGAGACGCCATTGTCGACCATTTCAATCAAAGTGCTCATCCAATCACCAGCAAATGGCAATTGAATCGAGACCAAGAGTGGATGTTCCTTCACTTGATTCCACGCATCGAGATTCCACGACGACATTTCGACCATCCGAGTACCGTTGCCATGGCTTTCGATATTGCCGATTTGTCCGGGAGCAATAATCGGTACGACATTTGGGCCAGCCAATCCTTGACTGGTGACGGTCGTCTCAGGCAGGAAAACCAGCGTATCGACGATTTCTGCTGCTTCAGAGAGAATTTCAGGAACGATTCCAGTTGAAATTGAATTTGGAGGTGGGGCATAGAAGAATGGAACCTGAATGGTCATCATTTTGGGTGCGTCGAGAAGGCCCCCGTCTGCTGCAAATTTCAGGCGCATAGGTTTTGAACCCAAGTCGACACTCGTGCCAATTAATTCTCGGCCGTGAATACCATCCCGACTGGGTCGGACAATTTCCGACATATCAGTAAACATTTGATCAAAACCAGGGCCTCCGAATCGCCCACGGTATCCTTGCCCACGGACGGGGACTGAACCCTTCCGTGCTTCTTCGTCAATGGTCGAAATGTGCTTGCTGGTGAGGTATGAATCACCCAACGCAGCTAAATCCGGGTTGTGAGTGACCTTGACAAATTCAGGGTGTTGAACTTCACATCGCAAGCAACCGACACAGAGATCAGGGCGCGGTGCAAATCCACCAACAGGTCCACTAAACACTCCATAGGTGCAGGGTCGACTGAAGACAACATCCCAATGTCCAAAATATTTGAAGAATTCCTTGGCGAGCAATTTTGCCAATCCGAATTTGCCGACCTTCACATTGAATCTTCGAGGGAACTTCTGTCGGTTTTCAGTTTCGGTTGCATCGATATGGTACCGGTGATATGTATCTGCACGTTCTCGATTCAACCGAGATTGTTCAGCCACTGGCAATTGTATTGTCACGGAACCATTCTCCATGTTATCACTCGTCCTCTCGAAATCTGTCGCTAGCATAAGCCGCGCCCCCTACGGGGGCACGGGTTTGGTTGACCCCTCTTAATCATTCAGAATCCAAAGAGGTCATTTTGTCAATAAAAAACGAACATATTAGACATTTGAACATATATTGTAGAAATTAATGTTCAAACGAGCACAAATCATGCATCTCTAAGTTCATTCGCAAATCACTCAGATTCGCCGTTTGGAGTCCATGCATGACTGGGCGTCGAATCAATCCAACTACGACCGTCCCACTTCAATCGTCCCAGTCGATGCAGAACCCACCCCGTCATCCAAAGTGAGGGCATACTCATGATGAGAGAGCGAGTAACCCGATCTTCGACATTGTAATCTACGGTAATGTGGGCTTCCACCACTCCTTCTGCACTATCATTGAGATGAACCACAGCCAAGTGCCAATATTTGTGTTGGTCTACCAGAAATGAATGAGTTTCACCGGGTGAGATTGATACCGAACGGCCTTGAATTTCAGACCATATAATTCCGCCATCATCCATCATGTGAGACACCTCATCTAACTCAATAATGACAACTTCGAGAGAGAAATCATCATCGAGATTTGTCAGGATGAAGGTTGCTTCCTCACCATAATTCATCTCTTGAATAATGTCGATGTTTGTGTCGCCAGGTCCTAGTCTCATCGACACACGTTCATCAATTGTCTCGGCTTGATAGGTCATGCTTGCCATCATGACTCCAATCATAAGTAGAACAATGATGCCTTCTACAACCGCATGCCGACCTGCCTTTGCACGAGTGAAACCCTTGAACGTCGCACCGAATCCATTGCGCAGTCTCGGTTGGATATGGTGGATGAATAGTGCGCCAAAACCACCGATGAGAATGCCCAAGGGAATATCGATAATCCAATGAATTCCAAGGTATAGAATCGTGAAGGCAAACAGGACGGTATTCCAGAAGATGAACTGGTGGTACCGTTTGTGTTTCCAATCCTTGAGTTCAATTCCATTCTCTCGCATATGCAACCAGTTTAGGGCCAACATTCCAAATGGAATTGCGATGTGTAGACTGGGGACACAATTGTCGAGAGGATCATGACTGGCATAGAATACAGTATACCACGAATCCTGATACAATAATGCGTCCATCCCAGGGATGTATGAACTGGTGACTTCGACATTGAAGAACAGATAGTAGGGTACTGCAAGCATGTAAATGAGTAGATAGTTCAGGGTGACCTTGTCCGTTAGGTCTCTTTCTCCGGTGTACATGTAGTAAATTGTAGTCACATAAATCAAGAAGAGATAGATGAATAGATAGTGGAAGTTGAGAAAATCAGTTAGCATCGCATTCTGGAATGTATTTTGGATGCTGAGAACCAATTCTCCTTCAAACCCATGAACCCAATCCGTGTAATGTCCGGTGGTTGTCTTGATGGGTTCATTCAGACCATCAGTCACCTTTTTCCAAATGATGATGATTAGATATCCAAAAATGTGGAAGTAGTATCGCTTATCTCCAATTTCGGTGAAAATTCGATTCATCGGGACACATGTACTGCGTTGGTTTCGGGAGAAATACCAACAGATGATTGGGGTGAGGATTAGGATCATTCCCATCATGACCCAATAGGGACTCATATCCACAGGCCAGCCCCCCCCCTTCATCATCTATCCGGCTCAATGTCATCCTTGCAATCACCAATTGAAGTGGACGCTGGGGGATTTGAACCCCCGGCCTCTTGAGTGCCACTCAAGCGATCTTCCAGCTGATCTAAGCGCCCTTTTACATTCAAGCAAGGCTTGATTGCAACCCGGCGACCGGCCCCGTTCATTTAAGCCTCACCAACCTGTCACGATGGGCATGGCGGGCAACGATTTCGGAGGTCGTCTCTCTCGTTATGTCTCAGCGATCGCCAAGACCAGAATGATACCCGACGAACCTCCTGAAATTCCTGTGGGAATGCTAGAATCAATCGCTGCAAATGTCACTCTACAAGAAGCCCCATTCTTATCTCACCTCGCGCGCGTGCGCGTAGAGTGGCTTGAGGGGGATGCCGATCGTCTCGGAAATACGTGCTTCGAAATGCCACCACATGAGATTGAAATTCGAAAGCGACAACGGATGTCTCCCGGACAGGTAACAGTTAGTTTGCATCCGATTCTTGCTGAAGATGAGAAACTCTTTGCACATACATTGGCACACGAATTGCTTCATGCCGCTGGAATGACCGAACATGATGAACGACATTCAGCACTCGTCAATGAAATTGCACCCAGTCCAACATTGTCCGAAAGTCAGTTACTGCAAGATATTCGGAACCAAGCATTGGCTCAACAAGAAGTCAAAGATTGGACTTGTGGGCATTGTGGCTTCATTTGGGATCGAACCACGGTAAAAGCCCCTTCAAGATGCCCAAAGTGCGCCCGCCCGTTCAAGTGAACTTCATGAAGGGCCGGCGACCACGCCTTGCTACGGGCGATTAGTGTAGCTTGGATATCACCTTGGATTTCTAATCCGAGAACACGGGTTCGAATCCTGTATCGCCCACATATTCACTCCGTAGTTACCCGATTCTCTCATATAGAGGGAGTAGTTCGGCGGAACCGATGAAGCGAGGAAGTCGTGCCTGGAAGAAGGCCGGCAATCAGCGATGGAAGTGGCGCCGCAAGAAGCTCCGCCGCCGCCGCGCTGCCCGCAAGTTGAACAAGCAGTAAGTCGAGAATCGCCTTACCGCTCTGTTGAAATATCGTTGCCGTGGGCCGTGTAATACCTTGGGGGTATAGTATAGCCTGGTAGTACTACCGGCTCCAGACCGGTGGAGGGGGGTTCGAATCCCTCTGCCCCCACCTTTCAACACGATGATGCGTTGGTTTGATGATGTGTGCCTGCGCACGCGCGCGCATGGGACACACGCGTGAACCTCTTGCCATATTGCTCGCGTTGTTGCTGACCCTACCGATGATTGGCACTATCGCCCCACCTGTTGATGATGAATTTGAAGTCCTCAATGGTGAACAATTGATTCGTTCTGATTGGACAACAGAAATTCCAACCCACCAACCTCTTGTTTGGAATACAGCCCCTTGGTGGACATGGACAAATTTGGATCAAGATCGAAATGGAATCCATGATAGCCTTCAATCAGCAATCGGTACGGTATGGGTCGGGCTTTCTTACGACCATACTCCCACTATTGAAGATGAGAACCGGTTGATTGAACTTGGTTTCACTCCAAAGATGGTCGTTCATTCAGTCGATGCCATCCTCTTAGGTGCCGTCGATGCATTGAACATTACAGAGTTGTCAGAAATTGATGGAGTTGTCATGGTCGAAAGATACGGCAATGTGGTATTCTATGGAGATATTCAGACACCTGCAGTCAAAGCCCGCAATTCCACAGAATATCCTGAAAGTGCTTGGCAACTTGGGGTTTCGGGCCAAGGAGTAAACATTGCATTGACAGATACGGGAGTGGATGGGGAACATCCAGGCCTTGTTGGAAAGCATGTGGCTGGTTATGATGCCGTTTGTTTCATGCATACAGATCCCACATGTGCTCCTACCGCAAGAGAAACCGATGGTTCGTTTGATCCCGATGATGGGAATCAACACGGTACAGCCTGCATGGGAATGGCATCTGCAACAGGACTTGAAGCAGATGGAAGCCAATCAAATTTCTATGGGAGTGCTCCAAATGCAAGCCTTGTTGATGTACGAATCGGTACCGATGCCGGCGCAGGCCCCTTTGAGAATTATGTTCTTGAGCAAGAGTTCTATGAATCTGCAATGAATGGAATTCAGTGGATTATCGATAACAAAGATACGGCTTGGCCAGGAGCTGATGAATCGCTACACGGAATCGACATCATATCTCTGTCTTGGGGAATTACCAGCCACGAAGGTGGCGGCAGTGATGGAGAGGATATGCACAGTCGCATCCTCAATGAAGCAACAGAGGCGGGCGTCACAGTGAGTGTTGCCGCAGGAAATGATGGCCCTAGTAACGATGGTTTGTCAGGAATGGGCTCTTCATCACTTTCGATTACAGTCGGTGCAACTGATGACATGAATACCATCGATCGTTCAGATGATGGTGTCGCCAGTTACTCCTCACGTGGGCCACGTAGAGACAATGGTGATGGCAACCCAGTAAACGAATTGAAACCAGAAATTTCTGCACCAGGGACCAATATCATTCAGGCCGAAGGGTGTGTTACCAGTGGTGGTTGCACAAATTTCCTAGGCATTGGAGATGCTAGTGACAACACCTACACGGGTCGGGGTTCGGGAACATCCTACGCAACTCCGTCGGTTACCG
>JASLKT010000048.1 GCA_030747395.1 Candidatus Thalassarchaeaceae archaeon | reverse complement strand
ACCACCAATCTGAATGGGCATACCCGAGTATTGTTGGGAGCGGGGATAATGCAACAATTCTGCACTACAATGAGAACAAGGATGTCATGAAAGACGGTGATTTAGTTCTAATCGATGCTGGTTGTGAAGTCGATGGATATGCCAGCGACATCACTCGAACGTTTCCTGTGAATGGGAAATTCACTGATGCACAGCGAGCCATTTACGCACTTGTACTAGAGGCGCAATTGGCAGGTATTGATGCATGTCAAGCAGGTTCACCATGGAGTGCTATGCATCATGCAACATCGTGCGTATTGGCTCAAGGCCTCATCGATTTGGGGATTCTGGATTGTTCCTTTGAGGAAGCACTGGGGGACGATTACAACGGCCTTTATCGCCAATTCTTCATGCACGGAACCGGCCATTTCCTTGGCCTAGACGTTCATGATGTAGGCGGGGGTCGGCAAGGGGACAACCGACCCGAAAGAGTGTTGGCACCTGGCATGGTTTTGACGATTGAGCCCGGATTGTATTTTGGTGCATGGCGCGAGGACGTTGATATTGATCCAAAGTGGGCAGGCATCGGAGTTCGAATTGAAGATGATGTTCTAATCACTGAATCTGGACCAATCGTACTGACGGCGAAATGTCCGAAGGAAATCACTGAAATTGAGGCGCTTGTTGGCTCCAACTGAGGGGTCGAAATGTGGCAGGATATTCTGGATGCGCAGCGTGGGCCATGCCCTCCGCGTTTGAGTATTGAAGATGCAACCATTTTGTATGAAGAGGCAGATTTCAATATGCTCCGCAGTGCTGCATTAGAAAGACGAAGGGCAGTCAATTCCGGCAACCATGTAACATACATGATTGATCGCAATGTAAACTATACAAATATCTGCACAATCAATTGCCAATTCTGTTCCTTTTATCGTCCCCCTGGGCATTCAGAAACTTACACTCAAACCTACGAAGAAATTTCGGCTCGCTTTTCTGAATTGGAAGTTGTCGAGGGGGTGCGTGTACTGATGCAGGGGGGTGTCAATCCAGAATTGCCTCTTGTTTGGTATACTGATTTAATCGAATTCTTGCGGAAGGAGCATCCCTCAATTGCTTTAGATTGTTTTTCGCCAATTGAGATTGAAGGTATTGCAGATATCTGTAATCTCTCGACTTTGGACGTTCTCAAGGCACTCAAAGATGCTGGAATGCATGGATTGCCAGGTGGAGGGGCTGAAATGCTGGTCGATGATGTACGCCTCGATATTTCACCGAAGAAAGGGAGTGCGGACAATTGGCTACGCGTAATGCATGAAGCACAATCACTTGGATTGACAACCTCTGCAACGAATGTGATTGGATTCGGAGAAAATGCCATGCATCGGGTCAAACACATGAGTAGGGTACGTGATTTACAAGATCAAGCAATCTCAAAGGGTTGGGTTGGATTCACTTCATTTGTCTCTTGGCCGGTTCAGCTTGAAACCAATGTATTTGGAAAAAGAAATCATGGCCGGAATCGAATCGAATTGGGTGCGGGACCTACGGAGTATCTTCGCCATGTTGCCATATCCCGATTGTTTTTCGACAACATCGATCACATCCAAGGTTCATGGCCAACAATGGGCCTTGATGTAGCACAGATGGCATTGTTCGGTGGAGCTGATGATATTGGGT
This sequence comes from Candidatus Thalassarchaeaceae archaeon, assembly GCA_030747395.1. Taxonomy (GTDB): domain Archaea; phylum Thermoplasmatota; class Poseidoniia; order Poseidoniales; family Thalassarchaeaceae; genus MGIIb-P. Next base: position 10,713 of record JASLKT010000048.1, on the reverse strand, counting down.
CGACAATGATGGAAGAAAACGTGGTTTCGGCCTCTGGAACAGACAAAACTTGCGCACTTGAAGTGGAATTGCAGGAAACTATTCGTCGGGCCGGGTTCGTTGCATTGCGACGTGACTCAGATTACAATTTGCTCGAAACACCAGACGTTGCGCCGGATGTTCAGGCGTTCCCTGCACCACCACCGTTGCAGCCAGCAACAAATACTCCATCTTAGCGAAATTTGGAGTTCATTCGTCTTCTGTTGCACATTCCTCTTCCCGTAATATTTCGACGATCAACTGTGGTTTATCGTCATCATTCTCAGAGGACATAGGCGTTGGTGAGCCGTCCATTTGTGCGCTGATGTTTGAACTGATGTTGGTATAGTAAACGACCCAGATGTTCGCATGAATGTTCTGATTAGCACCAGATTGTTCATTCTGTGGCACGTAATTTTGGCCATTGTATAGGCCTTGGTAACGAAGACTGTTCTGATTGCCTACCCAGTCAATCCACTGACTGATGTCATAGGTCCATGGCTTGACGTCTTGTCCCGCACACCAGCCCGCTCGCCCATAGGGCCATGTGCCAAATTGATTGGTCAGTGCACCGTTGTGCATTTCTTTGGCACATCCCTCATTGTCACTTGCAACGGTACTATTCCCAGCCATTGCATGATCTTCTTGTGTGACGTGCCCATTCATACTGTAGCGGTGTTCGTGGTTGCAGAATTCGGCACAATTAGCGCTATCTTTTCCAAATCCATGACCTGTAATCACTGCATAAATTTCAACTCTTTCTGTGCCGTCTGGAATCTGTAAATCATGCACTCGCTTGTACTGGGATTCGTTGTTATATTCACCACGGAATGACCCACCATTGAAGGCCAATTCACCACCTGTTGGTCGTAGGCCATCATCCTCCCAATTCGAAAGGTAAACGCTGACATTGAGCCAACCACCGTTGGCACCGCGATAACGGAACATGCGGTCACCTCCATCGATTAACTCAAACAAACGAGGTGAAATATCGGTCAACCACCGGCCCTCACGGCCATAGGTTGTAATCCAATATCCGAATTCAGTGGAACACGTCGATGAATTTCCGACCTCGTCGCAGATTTGCATGTATTGGCTGTAATCCCACTCGTGACATCCACCATCGGATCCATCTGACTTCTGGTATCGATCACGATGTTCACTGCAACCATGGTGCATGTAGAGTTCCATCGTATTGAATCCCTCCATGACTGATGCGTTTGGGAATGAACCGTTTGCCAAGGAAGAATGACCACCTTGCCAACCACCAATATGGCGTTGAGCCACCATGATGTCAACGACGGTTACACCAGGGTCGTGGCGGCGCATTTCAGTTGGGAATTCTGAGTTGAATTGTAAGGGCATCTTAGCGATGTAATCAAATCGGTACTGAACTCCATGTGTGCCCGCCCAGTTGTATAGTGATCCTATTTCGCGCCATTGCTGGAATCGATCGATTCCGTAGTAGTAAGCACTCCAATCACTGATGACGCTACCGAGCGCGCCTCCGATGGCACCACCTTGTTGGTCAATATAGTGAACATGGGAATTTACCCATTCCTTGCCGGCTTCGTTCAAACCATTTCGATATGAATTCACTCGATTGTTCATGGCATCGATGTCATTACGATAGTCACTGTCATAAGACCCAAAGAAAACATGGCTGTTTTCGGGCATTGTATCCAAAAATCGAGCTATATCTTGACTCCATAAACTCGACATGTAAGAGCTAGAATCTTGATTGAATATGAACAGATATGTGCTCTCACCATCCCAATCACGAGACATGACCCAATTGCCAGATTTTGTCTGTATCGTGAAATCACCCACGACTCCAAATCGCTCAGTAGAATAGGGACCCGAATCCCATGCAACAGGGACCTGCAATACAGTGCAACCATCGTTGTTGGATGTCCAGCGAATCTCGGAATCAGGACACTGGTCAACATTTGCGAAGATACCGTCCCCATCAAGATCCGCACAGCCCACCTCGTTCACATCAAGGCCAGCAGGTGTACCTGAGCATTGATCGGTATCGTCCATCACACCATCTCCATCGTCATCCCATTCGTATGATGCACAGCCGTAGATATTCACGGCCGCACCAAGTTGGGTACGACTGCATTGATCCTCAAAATCGATGACTCCATCTGAATCGTCATCACCATCTTCATCCAAATCCCGACAGCCATCCATATCGTAGTCATTCTCAGATGTTTGAATCCAACCGATGACCCCTTTTGGACAGGAATCAAGGGTGTCTGGAGTCCCATCATTGTCGTCGTCTAAATCATCGTCAGCATCTCGGCACCCGTCACGGTCGTAATCTGATGCACCGGTGGATTGCCAGCCTACTGGACCGAGGGGGCAATTGTCGAATGAGTCGGTAATCGTATCATCATCATCGTCATCATCTTCAGAGGTGTCTTGGCAACCATCGGAGTCGTGATCGAGGCTCGTATTGGATGAATCCCAACCAATCAATCCTCTTGCACAACGATCTGATGTGTCTGGCCGGCCATCGTCATCATCATCGGTATCCTCTGAAATGTCGTGGCAGCCATCGCCATCAATGTCATTGGTAGGGCCAGAGGCGAAGGCCACGCTACTCTCTACACAACGGTCAGCATCATCAGGTATTCCATCCCCATCAAGATCTGGATTCTCTTCTGTGAATACAAATACGTAAACGGAAACACTGTCGGTTGTGATTTCTGAACTCCCGCATGAAATTGTGAAGGTGCCATTGAATGATGATTCCACTTCACCGAGTGTTACTGATGCGTATTCTCCAGATATGGCGGCCGTCTGAAAACGCTCGAGTTCATCCTCCCATGTCCCTGAACAAGTGTTTAGGGCGGAATGGATAATTTTGGCTCTTGCAATCGTGGATTCACCACCTTCTACATACAGAACAGGCGGGAATGCAGAAATGGACACTGGTTCTTCAGGGGGATCCTGAACTGTAATTGCCACCACTGAGACGACTGAATGTCCATTTTCATCACTTACAGTAATCTTGACACTATGTGTCCCTGATGGTAAAATTCCAAATTCCAGTGCAAATGAGTTAGTGTTTGTAGCAGCTTTTCGGGATATGGCACCATTGGCCATCGACCCTTGGATTGAAACTGTGGCGGGGTTTTCATCGTCAAAATTCCCACTAACAACAACATTTTCATCATGTAAATATGGCCCATTTCCAGTCACAGAAAGTGTGGGTGGCTGTCCTAGGTCGTCGGGTTGAGAATCTGATGAGTCGCCGCCATCCAGCATGCCAAGACAACCAGAGGAAAGCATCAGCGTCGTTAGGATTAGTGCCAACCAACTTCGCCTCATGGCCTTGCGAGGATGCTACACAACATCAACTGTCCGCCATCTCGCTACGTCCAGACTGGGTCGGCATTTGAGCGATATGACACGCACGGCCGTCGTGTTTCATGATGAGTGGGTTGACGAAAAGCAAGGGCCCATTCTGTTCTCTTTCGATTCGTATCATGACTTCCCAGTGTGTTGCAAAGAGTGGATGGTATTCACTTCCGGGCCAATCACCTTCCGGTAGTGTAAGATTGACTGTATCGTCTAGAAGGGGGATTTCAGATGATGGACCGCGACACTGAACCGGAAGTGGTGAGAGAAAAAGCCGCTTCGTATCTGGGCCCTCTAGTGGTGTTGATTCACCAAACCCGGTACCCAATTCAGAAATTGCGTATTGGCGTATCGACAGTGGCGTGGAAATTCCCGGAGGGTTTTGCTGACCATCCTTACGACCCAATGCATGTAGCAACATAGGCCTTCGAGGATTCAGCAAGCCAACTTGAATTCTAGCTTCGGCAGAAATCCAATCATCTTGAATTTCGGGAAATTCGAATTTTACTGTGACCTTTTCCGATGTGTTGTCATCATTTTGCACAATAATTGTAGGATCGGCTGGTAAATCTGAACGGAATTTTCTAGTTCTTCTGAAATCCCAAACACTCGCTAACAATCGCATCATGATTGGGATGAAGAAAACCGGCAGAAAGATGAGTAATAGGACGGGGTAATCGAGTAACCCTACACGAACACTGCCTGCAAAAGATCCGTCTACCCACCCCCAATTCACCAATGCGGGTTCAAATGCGTGAATGGCTAAAGATGCGATAATTCCGATGACTGCAAAGGGAATTAGGCGTCTTGATTTACGGTGCATTTTACTCGGAGAAAGGTACCACCCTTTTCGCTCGCGTTCGACTCTCCCTGGTATTCGATTCGTTAGTGTAACCCAATCTCGACATTGGGAAAGTCCTGAAGATAATCGTATAATTCTACGGTGTATGTGAAATCCAGATTCATCACCAATTTCCACCTCGCATGGCGTTTCGGTTTCCTCTGTTAATCGGAAACATTCAGTCGCAATCGGCAATTCGGTGGCGATAACGGTATCCGGATCAAATGGTGGCCATCGAAGCCTAATTTCAACTGCGTGACCCGAATCAATATCCCCCATTGAAGCACCTCAACCAATTAACAAAGCCCACGTTGCACGAACGGCCATACGTCTGAATTCAGGGATATCTTTGAGCAACCGAATGCCTAAGGGCACCGGCTTTTCGATGTCACCAACTTCATTGATCAGAGACACTACATCATCCCTAGCAAATATTTTGAATGTGGCTTCAAGTTCTTCATCATCGCATGATGAAACAAACAAATCTCGCAATATTCGTGCCCTTTCCTGCTCCTTGCGAACCTTCTCCATCGGTTTGCAAATTCGCTTGAGTTGAGATTCGCTCAGATTGTTTGACAATATTGCTTTGACGAGATTGGATGCTAGATAGTGTATTTGATCGAACCCGGGGCCAATTCCACCGCCAGTCGTTGGCTTACAAAGTCCTGCAGCATCTCCAAACAACAACACACGTTCTTTGTAAATCCGTTTCAATAACCCGCAGGCCAAGGGTCCGCAAAATCTTGCAGTTTCGTGAATATCAGCAAACCGCTCGCGCCAAAGTGGATGATTTAGCAATGTATCGTAGAGCATTTCACAGGAACGTCCAGCTAATCTTTCAGGTTGGACCCACATACCAATTCGATGTGTTTCCCCATTGGGAATGGCCCAAGCAAACAATCCTGGCGCGACATCTTCACCTGAGAACATTTCCAGACGGCCGGGAATTCCCTCGTAACCAGATACCTCGGCCTGAAATCCAATCATGAATTCCTTTGGTCGCCCAAAGCGGAAGTGGCGGCGTGTCCAAGAATGGACGCCATCTGCACCACACAACAACTTTGCTCGTAGAGTCTGTAATTGGCCTTCCCGATCGATTGTGACCGAAACTCCTGTGGAATCTACGACTGCATCTGTGGGTTTGGAATCAACCCACAATGTTGCGCCGGCTTCAATGGCTTGGCGGACACAGCCCTCATCAAACAACTTACGGCAAACAACATGAGTGCGAATTGTTGAGGGTTGTCCAATTTCAACTGGACGGCCACCGGGACTGTGAATTCGGGCCCCCCACACATCTGACAAAATGGTGTGATGTAAGTTTACTCTGTCCATCGCAGCCGGTGTCACCAGTCCTGCGCACTGGAATGGTTTGCCAATCTCCCGATGTTCTTCGAGAAGCAGAACATGCAAGCCATTTTCTGATAAAATACGTCCTAGGTGCCCACCTACTGGACCAGCGCCCACGATGATGACATCGTAATCATGGGCACTCATGTCTACAAGACATCGTAGGTGACCTATCAGGATTCGCCCTTCACAATCAAGACTTCTTTGATTTGCCTTTTTTCCCAGTACTACCAGTCCGCTTTTTTAGAATTGTAATCAATTTACTCGCAGTACCACCTGCACCACCCTGGAGATCTGTGAATTTAGCAGCATCAACAAGTGCGCAAACTTCAGATTCAGTCATTTCGGCCCTTGTCGCGAGTGTATTAATCCAATTGATTTGTTTTTCAGATGCATCTCGAGGGATATGCTTCGTTAATTCCTGAAGTTGTTCAATTAGTTTGCTGGCACTTCCTTTGCGGCCACCAGTTAGTTCACCATAATTGCTTACAGCCACCAATGCACATGCATCTGATTCAGATAATTCCACACTTCCTGCCATCGATGCAATCCACTTCGTTTGCTTTTCGCTAGCAGGTTGAGTTTCAGCTGGGTGTGCCTTGGTAATCACATCTAGAATGACTCGGATTTCGGACCCGGTCATTTCTTCAGGTGCTTTACCGCCAGTGTATGTGGTGATTTGCTCATCGGATAAACTCCGGGTGATTCGACCAAAATAATCGAGTTGCTTTGGTGTAGGTGACTGCTTTTTTATTTCGAGTGCCGCCAAATGCAAGGCTTGGAAATGTTCAGCGAATGTGTGCCATTCCCCTGGTGCTGATGTATTTCCATCTTCAATTGCATCCAAATTTGCTTCCATTTCTGCGGTGAAGTTTGTTCCAAAAAGGTGACCCTCGATTCCGTGACTGCTACGATCATAGTGGGGTGCCACCTCCAACCAAAGTGTCCGTCCCTCTGTCGAAGGTTGAAGTGAACCACTTTCCTCAACAATATACTTTCGAGTCAGAAGTTTACTGATGGTTGCCGCATAGGTCGAGGGGCGACCAATGCCTTCTTTCTTCATTTGTTGAACGAGTGAATGTTGCTTGTAGCGAGGTGGCGGTGTTGTTTCATCTTCTCTGAGGCAAGGGTTTTCCGATTCGTCATCGACCACATCAAGGGTAAGGGCTGTTCCAACACTTGCGTCAAACGAGGGTGGGGCTGTGGCGGGTTCTTTGCGAATCCCTTCGAATGCAGCCTCCCAGCCACGATGAATCCGCCATGAGGCGGTGCCTGAGAAGGGGCGATTGAAACCTGCTGCTTCGGCAGTCATCGAAAATCGATCGTATCGACTTGAATTCATTTGGCTGCCAGCAAAGCGTGCCCAAATCAAACGATAAAGACGGGCTTGTTCGGCATTGAGGCCTTCGGGTGAGTTGGACTTGGGGCGTGTGGGGCGGATGGCCTCGTGAGCATCTTGGACGTTTCCTGAGCCGGACTTTGCGTCCTTGCCCAATGCTCCCTTGCCGATATGATCCTCACCCCATGTTTCGCGAATATGTGCTTTGATGTCTTCACGGGCACCGGCATTTGTTCGAGTTGAATCAGTTCGCATGTATGTGATGTGACCTGCATTGTATAATTCCCCTGCAATTTTCATTGTTCGACGAGGGTTCCAACTCATTTCGGAACCAGCCTTCATCAGAAGAGTGTCTGTGGTAAATGGTGGGCTAGGGTTGCGTTGGTACTGGCCGGGTTCGACCGAGGCGATAGTGAGCCCGCTTGCAGCTGCAGAATATGCATTATTCGCAAGATCTCCGTCGTTGGTGCGCTCTGCATTGAACTTTCCTTTGTCATCTACCCAAGCATCTGTATCATCCTTGTCGTGGAATCTTGCGTTCCAACGAAGACCTCCAGCATCGGCACATACTGCGAAATAGGGTTGTGGAACGAACGCCTCACGCTCAAGTTCCTTGTCGACAATGAACCCTAATGTGGGTGTTTGAACACGACCCATGGCAGGTAATGACCAAGAACGGCTGAATTTAGAGGCTCGGAAACCAACAAGTCTGTCCATGAATCGGCGAACCATTGCTGCTTCAACCAAATTCTGATTGACTTGACCTCGGCCATCAATTGCCGTTTGAACAGCCGTTTTTGTGATTTCATTGAATGTAATGCGCCAAATATTCTCATGCCCTTTTTCAGAAAAAATTTGCACCAACTGCCAAGCGATGAATTCACCCTCTCGATCTGGGTCGGTTGCAATGTAAATATTCTCAACATTCTTGTCTTTGGCTTTCGTCAGCAATTTGCCAATGTGGCGCTCAGACTTCTCAGTCCATTCCCATGATGGTGTTGGCAATTTGTCGGCTGTCGAAGCCCACATTGCCTTCTTCCCTTCCTTCGTATCTCGACTTGTAGGGAGGTCTCGAACATGGCCATTACAAGCATCTACAATCCACCCCTTTCCGAGGTACTTCTGAATCGTCTTTGATTTAGCCCCTGATTCAACAATTAGCATGTCCATTATATCCCCATCCGGACGAAGGCCGACACTGAGCCCTCCATAAACGCTGCGTTGAATTGCAAAGTGAGCATCTTCTATGGGGTTACTACGTAACCCCTCAGTTCACGCGTGTGCGCGCGCGCGAAGCCAACTCATCCCAATCACCCTCGGAACCGGGCCCTCCACAACCCACACATCCAGGGTATCCTGCTGTCATCAAATCCTGAATCTGATTGGTCCATATTGACCACACAGAATGTAGGGTTTCTGAAGTTGCAGGAATCCAACAAATATCAATGGGCGGTTCTTCCCCACCAAGTTGTGATAATCCTTCAAGTTCGATTCGATTTTCATGACCAATTGATATTGTCGGTTCGCGAATCATTTTGGGTATACCATCACTAATGGCTAAACTTAGTTGAACAGCCTCGTCAAACAAATCTTCAGGCACGACTAGGGATGTGCCTTCAGTGCGAAGTAATCGACGTGCCGCCTCGGCAATACACGGGGTCATCGCGTCCATTGGACCTGCGAAGGGACGGAACCCTTGAAGGATGTCGGCCGGGCCCGCTGGTCTGAATGGGGCTATTGTGGCGGGTATTCGTGCGGCCGATGATGGCTGTTCTACCACTCAGTTCCGAAACTTTCCATTCACTTGTGATGAAAAATATCCGCATTAGATCCACCTATATCCCTGGATATCGTTCATTGTTGAGAATGTTGTTCGGATCTCCTTCGGTACCTACTGAGTCTTTTGGACTTCAGTTTGACAATCCAATTGGGCTAGCAGCTGGGATGGATAAGAAGGGTGAAAATATCCCAAATTGGGAGAACCTTGGATTTGGTTGGATTGAGATTGGCGGCGTCACCTTGCATGCACAAGATGGAAATCCGAAACCACGAATGTTCCGGAGCACGAAACACGGGGCGCTCATCAATCGGATGGGGTTCAACAATCCTGGTTCTGAGGCTATGTCACAATCATTGGCAAAGCAAAAGGCGAAAAAATGGGCATCTATTCCTGTTGGAATCAATCTCGGCAAGAGCAAAATTACGCCCAACGATGAGGCTGAACAAGATTACTCGGGGACCATGGAGCGATTATGGGAATTCGCAGATTTGTTTGTTGTCAACGTCTCAAGTCCCAATACACCCAACCTCCGTGAATTACAAGCGGGCTCCGAATTGGATCGTATCCTCACCGCATGCAATGAAGTAAATTCACGTGCAGCGCAAGCAGCAGGTACGAACCAGAAGCCCATTCTCGTGAAGGTGTCTCCAGATTTGTCGGATGACCAATTGAGAACGGTTGCTGATTCTGCACTTGCTCAAGGGTGTGCAGGCATTGTTGCGACAAATACGACCACGTCTCGACCGGCTGAAGATAAGGTGATGAATCAATCAGGTGGATTGTCAGGACTACCTCTACGAACTCGTTCCACTGAAGTCATCCATCTGTTGTATGCCCACACCAAAGGAGCATTGCCCATTGTGGGCGTCGGTGGGATTTCTGATGCTGAAAGTGCTTGGGAAAAGATTGGAGCCGGGGCTTGCCTGTTGCAACTCTACAGTGCATTGGTATTCGAGGGGCCCGGTGTAAACAAGGCCATCAACAAAGGTCTAAATCGAAAACTTACAGCGCAGGGATATCAGAGTTTGGCCGAAGCAGTGGGCCACGCACACCGGAGTTGAGTGGATTGGAACGTAGGGTGCGAATAATGGTCACCTTGGGCCTGATTGCAGCACTATTGGGTTTGATGATGATTAGTGTTGAACCTGAAGTTGATTTGTCTGTTGACCAATTGATGGAATCCCCTGAACAGTATGAGGGCGATACGTTTCGATTACATGGGACGACAGAATTCCTCGACTTGGAGAATCATTCTCTAATCTTAATCGGGGAAAGTGACAGCCTCATCATCGATTACAGTGGGGCTGCTTTACCTTCAGGCGTGGAGGATGGAAAAACCATCTCTGTTCGAGGTGAATTGGCAACAAATGGAGAGGGATGGATCATGCATGCCTATGAAATCAAAACCGGATGTCCCTCAAAATATGAGGCCGAAGCCTGACCGTTGGTTTGATATGGGCCCGCATTGGCCCTAATGTTGGGCTAGGAGGGGGGCTGGCGTCCCCTGTATCGCAAATCGCAACATGGCGGTCCGAACGCCCGGGGGCGACAAAACCGAGCATCGCAGGACGCATCTGTGGACGTTGATGCCTCGCCTTCATGAGATCGTGGTTTTGGAGAACTGTATTCGGAAGAAAATAGAGATTCAATTATCGGGGGATTAGGTCAGGCCAGGAATGGAGCAGCCCTACCCGAAGCCAATGATGCCGTGAAGATACGGGGTGGAGAAGACGGATGCATTCTCCTGCGTTGAAACGGATGTCCACCCTGGGAATGCCCACCCACTTACCTAATTCCTGCTGTGATGATTCCAAATAGCAAGGATTGGTGTGGGGCTCATGGCCGACCCTGTATACAGTCCTGATGGTAAATTCATGTGGACTGGGACTGAATGGATTCCCGCACCGCCGGTTGCCGATGAATCACCTGCTACAAGTGAACAAGCACTCAACATGCAAGATTCAGTGATTGGTGGCGACGTCGTACACAGTACCGTCATCAACAATGATCCTGCGG
>JASLKT010000047.1 GCA_030747395.1 Candidatus Thalassarchaeaceae archaeon | reverse complement strand
AATCGTGGAAATTGTTCCGATTAAGGGCCCAAGTCCAAGCCAGCTAAGACCAAAGATGAAAGGGAAAATTTTCCACCAGTTTGTGTCCCAAGAACCCCAAGGCAAGAGCGTCCACAAGTGTGGAAAGCAGTACAGCCAAAGGGTGGCCCATATCGCAGCAAAGGGAAGACCAAAGGTCGCCAACCATACGACTTCATCTCTCTGTTGATCATTGACATAAGTGAAGTTCTTGACAAACATGGAGATGCCTCCCCAAATTCCAGGGGCCAGAACAGTTGAGACCATGGAAACGTAAGCCAGAGTCAACCAAACGCTTCCTTGACAAGAGTAGTCGTCACCCCAGACACCACATCGGGTGCCTTCATCCCACATCCATTGAAAAAGTGGTTCGAACACGACGAAATAAGCCAGTAAAGAGCCACCAATGGCCTTTACTTCATTGGGATTTTGATTGTAAAAGGCCTCAAAGTCGAACTCATCATCATCGGCCATATTCGTGCCAGATGTTCCCGCATCAAGGGTTTTGCCCAATCTCATTCGTCATCGAACACTTCGACTTCCATGTATTTCTTGACGAAATCCGTGAGTTTGGAATTGAATCGTGTCGCGCGAACGATGTGGTTGTCAATCCAGTGATAGTTGCCACCGCGTGGCTTGCCAAACAGACAGGAGTGCCACTTGAAGCCGTGTTCTGCGAGCCATTTCTCTGTGACCGCGCGATGCTCTTCGGTGCGACTGGTGAAGAAGCAAATCAGATGTCCTTCATCGTACCACTTGTTGATTTGATCTGCCACACCCTCAAACACTTCGGCTGTGCCCATGCGTTCGGGTTCTTCGTTGGGAATATCTTCACAGATGGTCCCATCAATATCAATCAGCAAATTTTTGCAGCCTTCGGGCAATGTGGGTGAGACGGCGAGACCCCGCTCATCCACCTGTTCGACGAGGTCGACCATGAAGCGGGTCGACCAAAGACGCTTCATGAACTAGTCGCTTGCAAATATCGTCTCTCACGAGGTAGCATCAGCATAACCCAGACAATTCCAGATACAACCTGAAGCACGGCAAAGAGCTGAATTCCTTGCCGCAGTGTCACATCCGTGTATTCCAACATCAGACTAGCCACCAGCGTTGAACAACCGTTGACCATGGTCATCAGTAGGAAATCCGTACTGAACATTCTTCCTCGCCATTCATCATCACTTCGTTCCTGCAATAACACAGTCGAAAGCACCCAATTGATTGCACTGGCTGCATGCCCGAAGACTACGATTGCAGCAATCCAAGGCGCCCATTCCAACCAACCAATTGCCACATAGGCCAGTCCACATACACTGACCAATGAACCTAGAAGAAACGGCCAGACATTTCGATCTTTGAACACGTAGCGCGCAAAGATGGGACCCAATCCAGTCCCCAATCCTCGAGCTGCAAATAGAATTCCAATACCTGCTGCCAAATCGCCGAATGCAATTTCATCTCCAATGAGGATTAACATATAGACGAGTCCACCACCAAAGATTGCCCACAGGGCCTTTGCAGTGATGATTCGACTGACATGAGGTTTGGAGAGAATGATTCTGAAGCCCTCGACAATATTGCCACCTGTATTTGCCCATATCCCTCCCTCTTTGGGCACAAATGGTTCTTGGGGAATTGTGATTGTAGTGTACATCAATGCTCCAATCACAAAGCAGATTGAATTGATGATGAATGCGGCTTCAACACCATAAGCGGAGACGACAAAACCACCGATACTCGCGCCCAAGCAAAGTGCAGCACTCCAAGTTGCACTGTTCAATGCATTCGCAGTTAACAACTCATGTTCTTCAGTGATATTTGGAATGGAGGCCTGTTCAGCAGGGACGAAAACTGCATGGAACATCATCAATATAGAGGCAACGAAATAGATGACCCAGACCTCACTTTCTTTATCGACTAATAGTAAGGCCAATACCGCGATTGCAGATAGGATATTGGCCCAAATCATCAGCCATTTCCGACTAAATCGATCGGCCAGCATACCTGTGAAAATTTGCGGTACAGCCAATGAGAACATACGGATGACAAACAGCAACCCAATTCCCAACTCTGACCCAGTCAATTCGTAAATGAGGACGAAGAGAGCCACCGTACTGAACCATTCCCCAAGCATTGAGATGGCCAATCCTAACCAAAGCCTTCTGTACGTAGAATTATTCTTCAGGAGTTCGAGGAAACCAACTTCTCTCCTCAACTCCATGCCTTGTCCCGCACCCCGCCAATCTATGAGACCTCGCGCGCGACTCGTGCGAATTGCTATGGATGTCAAGCGTTCGGAAGGCGTCATGACAAGTGACCGACTGATTTGGATTGACCTAGAAATGACTGGCCTAAATCCCGAAGAAAACGTGATTATTGAAATTGCAACCATTGTGACTGACAGCGATCTAAACATTATCGCCGAGGGCCCAAATATTGCCATTTTCCAACCCGAGGAGGAATTGGAAAAGATGGATGAATGGAACGTGAACCATCATACCGCTAACGGACTGATTGAAGCGGTCCGAGAGAGTGAAATTAGCAACGCAACCGCTGAGATTAGAACACTGGAATTTCTTCGTGAATATTGTGAGGAAGGGCAATCACTTCTGTGTGGGAACACGATTGGTCAAGATCGCCGCTTCTTACGCAAATACATGCCAACATTGCAAGAATTCTGCCACTATCGAAGTATCGATGTATCTAGTGTGAAAGAACTCGCAAACCGTTGGTATCCGAAGGATAAGGGAATTCTCAAGCCTTCAGGGCATCGTGCATTGGATGATATCAAGGGAAGCATTCGAGAGTTGGCCCATTATCGAGAATCCATATTCAAGCCATGAGGGATACCCTCATCGTCGACGAGCAGGACATTGATTCCAACACCTGTTCGGTGGTATGCAATCAATTCGAGTCCGTGGATTCTATGCCCGGTAGATGATCGGCCCAGCACAGTCCTCTGCCGTCGCCGCCCCCATCTCCTCCAACTTCGAGCAGGAGGTTTGAGCGTTCTTCGAACCCCTTCTACGTCATCAAACCAGAATACGGAACCATCCGGATTGCTAAATTCAATTCCTAGAATCATGTCAACACCATCTGTGTGCTGAGCAGCATCCGCATCTGCTTCAGAAGGAATTGCGACACAGTTTGGGTGTGTGTGCATCCAGTGTGTGAAGCGTGCACCACGCGAACCACGATTATTGGAGAAGAGATCATCTATCCATTCTTCAGGCACATGATGAACTGAAAATGAATTGCCCCGATTGACAAGATGTGGTTCACCGATGACAAAACTCTGGCCCGCAAACAGGTCACCATCGTGTTCAGCGCCACAACACGCTTCAATGACTTCGGCATCCATCTGCATCGTATCCAAGGGGTCAAATCCGATGAGAATCTCATCAGGAAGAGCTTTGAAAGCCCAGTTTAGAATTGTCTCCAAATGACGTACTGGAAGTAACACAAATGCGGAATAAGAGTCGCGATTCTCAAGCGAAGAGTGGTTGTACGAAGTTGCCGCATCAACCAGCCAAGATGCTACCATCACTATGACTGCCCCGCGGCAAGTCTGAATAAGGGTTCCATTCATGGCTTACTTCATGGCGAAGAAGGGTGGCTTCGGCCGATTCCTCGGAGGGCTCGCTGGCAGACCCTATGATAGACTCATGAGTCGGCTTGAAAAAATTGGTAGTCAGTTCACTGGTGCATCCCTCGCAACCGAGTGTGACAAGTTCGTGAAGGTCGTTCGAAAAACCCTCGATGAAGAACAAATTGATGAGGAAGAACACGACTTAATCATGGAGGAAGTTGAAGAAATACATCCCGATGGCAAAACCTATCCTCGCCTTGCTGATGACTCCGAAGAATTCTACGATGGCGATGATTTACCGGATGCACCCGAATTGGAACTCGGCAGGAATGTCGACTTAGATCAACTCATGCGCTCCAGAGATGGTGCGTTTACCGGCTCTTTCGGTCGCGATGAATACGAAGAATATCGGCAGAAGATGGCACAGGATTTCTTCAATGAATCTGACGAAGCAATCGCTTCTGGAGACCATGAGGGTTTGCAATCACAAGACCCAGGTAATCGGGTGTTCCACGATGTTGAAGACGAAGCACGCGATTTGAAACGCCAAATTGCTGCAGAAATGGGTATTGAAACCGAAGAAGAAGGTGACGACGAATCCACTCGTGTAGACGAAGATGGCACTGAATGGTGGCAAGATGATGATGGCGCGTGGTGGTACCGTCCTCAAGGCCAGGAAGATTGGTACCCTTACGAAGATTGAATTCACAATCCAACCGCATTGTTCGGGTCTTCCCACCAAGGTGGCGCTAGGAACCAACGCTCATCGTCTTCAAAACGTTCAATCAATGGAAGGCTAAGGGTCGAAGTTTCATCGATGAAGACCGTGAGGCCAACTGCTGCACAAGTGGATGGGAGGTAATCCTCTCCTGTATCGGTTAGTTCAACACTGATTTCATGTCCTGCAGGCACGACTACGTCCATTGGGTTGAATTCCATTAGCATGGTATATGTCTGTAGAGGAACAACCGGTTTTGCATCATAGCCCCCATCCCGATAACGCAAATCCATGGTTGCATGACCTAAGCGTAATCCAGCAGTCTCATCCCACATGGTGGCAAAAATTTGCCCACCATTACAAACACTTGAGCGCACCGAAAGATGAAGCCTCGGCAAGCCTGAGATGTGAACTTCTTCATCGTATGCTGGTATGACGAAAGTTGTTGCAGAATTCGCACTAACACTGTTACCCTGTGCAGTGGCTTGATTCAACTCTATACTATCCCATGTCAGATCACTTGGAGGCCACGTTTCCTCTACGTGCCACTTCCCATCATTGGTTTGAATCTGGACATGCGCTTCGGGTTCTTCACCCAAGTCCTTGAGATAATATTCAAACCAATTCCACAATTCAATGGCCCAATCCATTCGGGTCATATTTGGATAGGCCTCTCCTCCGTATCCAGTGCCCAATTCACCGTGTCTGTCAGGTTGGTCGACGTAATTGTGAGCCCATTGGCCACTAATCGCACGGGTATGGATGCCCGCATCCCGCAGCATTTGATAGGCGGGATAAGCGTGATATGGGTCAACGTTCCAATCCTGTAGACCCCAAACTAGGTAGACACTCCCTTGGTAATTTTCCAATACATCTCCGAGATGATAACGTTCAGTCCAGTAATCTGACCATTCGGCTCCAAAGGCTTCAGCAGCCAACGAAGTGGTCACAGGCATCGCGGGTCCGATTACATCATCACTGCAAATTCGCAAATCATCGGTCGTCATATCGGATGTGGCTCCTTGATATGCCAAATCGTAACCCACAGCTCGTGCCTCACTGCTGCCGTTTCGATAGAACATTTGCTGGACTCCAATACTTCCAGAAATGGGCACAATTGTCTTCAGATGTTCAGACGGATTCTGTGCCGCTTCCCAGTTCGTAGTTCCAGCATACGATTTACCCATGAGTCCAACATTTCCATTCGACCATTCTTGTTCACCCAGCCAATGCACAGCGGCTTGAATTCCAACTTGCTCGCCGAGCCCTTTGACATCTTGACAATGGGTTGATTTTCCACTTCCAAAGGTCGAGATTTGGGCTAGAGCATATCCATGTGGGACAAATTGGTCCAGAACCCAAGCACCAACACCTCCATCGGGAACCGTATTTGGATTCGAATCGCTGCCCAAACCAGGGGCCCCCTCTGCTCCAAAATCATAGTAGGGGTGCACGGTTGCAATTACTGGTACAGTTTCCCCATCAGGAACGTTTGGCAACCACAATGCAATGTGCATCAATGCGGGTTCAGGGTAGCCAGCATCTTGCTCGCTAGCCGGCAAATCAACTTCGACAAAATGTTCGGTAGGCCCCGTCCAGTTGTAGGTGCCATTGATGGGTAACTGACTGCGAGTTCCGGTGTAATCTAGGTCCATCTTGTGGCGATCATGGAGGGGTACATCCCACCAACTGAAATTCTCTTCATCACTATTTTGCAGAGTTCCAGAACCCCAAACTGATGCGAGAATCATGAACAGGATGACGATGCCCACAGTCGCTCCAAGCGCAATGTTGAGTCGCAACAAATCACGACGCTCTTCGGCTTCCGCCATGCACCGCCCTAAGGGGCGGTGTAACATGAGGATGACGCTTGGCCGATGGGCTCATTTGTGACCGATTGCACGGTGGACTGATGGCCGCGCCTCGTATTGCGATTTTATTGGCACTCTTGCTGCTCTCGATGCCGAGTGCAGGGGCGCAAAATAGCAACACGCATTGGACTGACAATCAAATCGACCCTTCAACTTGGGAAGACGGCCCTGAATTGGAGGGCAGTCCGATGGATATTCCGCAGCCCGGTGACCCTGTTTTGGTCATCCAAGTGACCTACAGACCAGGGCATCTATTTGCAGAGGTCGAGGGTGAAATTCACATCGAGTTGTTTCCAGAATGGGCCCCAATGACAACTGCGAACATGATTATGCACGTTGAAAGTGGAATTTACGATGGCATATTTTTCCACCGAGTCATCGATGATTTTGTCACTCAAGCAGGTGATCCAACCTGCAAAACTGTAGGCATCTATCCAGCCACAAGTCTGACTTGTGGAGGTGGTGGTGACGGTCACACTCTAGAATTAGAACACAATGAGAATCTATCTCATGTCGATGGTGCGATTGGAATGGCACGCTCCCAAGACCCAGATAGCGCAGATACACAATGGTATATCGCGGAAACTGAAGCACACAACCTCGATCCAGAAAATCGTGATGATGAGGGGTATGCTACCTTCGGCGTAGTTCGACAGGGTATGAGTCACGTACGTGCGATTGCAATGGTTCCAACAACCGATGACCCATCTGGTTCGACCATTCAAAATCCTGCATCATCCGCTGGAAGACCATTGTATGAAGTCCATATTTCCAATATCGACATGATTGGAGTGGTCGCCTCACCACCGGGTTCTGATGACGATTCTAGTGGGTTTGGAGCATTGGTGATGAGCATTGGAAATGTATTCTTTTGGATTTTCATGTGGCTGTGGTCATTCGCGTTACTGGGCGGGATTGTTTGGGCGATTCGAGAGGATGGTTTACCCATTTACAACGATCAAGAAGTTGAGGATGCAGTGGATGCTTTACTCCGTTTAGACACCTAACAACAATAGGATCCAATACAAGGCTGGCGCCACTAGGATGAACGAATCAACCCTGTCTAGAATGCCGCCGTGACCAGGCAACATTTGCGACCAATCCTTCAATTCCAAGTCACGCTTCAATGCTGAGAGCATGAGATCCCCCATCGTTCCAATCATCGCCAGTAAGACGGCCAATCCCGCAGTTTGTGTAGCTGTCAATGGGTCGAGTAATGGCTGGGCCACATATCCAGCAATACCTGCCATCAATAGGCCCCCAAATACACCTTCCCAAGTTTTCTTGGGCGACAATACAGGGCGGAATTTATGCTTGCCAAAAATTCGGCCGAAGATGAGTGCAAACGAATCGGTTACCGAGACGTTGACAATCGCGAAAATGCAGGCCCCTACACCGATCGCACCCAAATGCATCAGGAAGATTCCATGAATGAAGAACCAGATGAGAAGGAAGCCAATGAGTGCCCGCCCCACATCGCTAGTGACATTTTCCGAACGGTCTTGTACAATTGGAACCGCCCATGTTCCAAAGGCTCCGACAAACAATGCAAGGCCAAGCAATCCAGCACCTTGTGGACCCGCCCAAGACAAGGCATCGAGATCAGTAATGTTTGGATTCATGGACATGATAATCAATGCCAGCAAAACCACCATTCCAACCATTTGCATTCCTCTATCTTTCAATTCGATGGCTGCGCAATATTCGCGGTGAGCGCCCAAGGCGAAAACCCCGACCATGAACCCCCAAGTCGCAACACCAAATTCAAGTGACGCGAATAGCAACACCAGCAATGGAGTCGCTACCAATGAACGCGTCCACATATTGCGAATTACATCTTGGGATTGATTCCATCTGAGGATTGCGAAGACGAGGAGAAGACCGTACATGAAACCCATGAATCCGAGCACATACGGGGCGGCCAGCGCGACAGCTTCGGTTTCGATTCCGAGGTCCATGCGACTTCGGTGTCAAAGTCGGTTCTTCAACACGACACCGGCGAAGCGTGGATATCAACCACGATGTGACGCTGGTGAGGTGCATACCACTTGACTCGTTCAACATGCTCTACCGAACAGGAAAACGGGCCCAAATCATCCAATGTTATTGCTAGATTATCTGCCCATTCATTCTCTTTTCCACTTTCTGCCAATCCGTGAACATGCAACTTTCCACCTTCGGGCTTAAGAGCCCGAATTGCGATTGGATACCCTTCTTCTGAAGAGGGCAAAAGACCCAGATTGACTCTGTCAAATTCAGGCTCCAATTGTTGATTACGATTGTCACCTTCAAGAATTGAGCAACGCTCAGCCAAATCGTTCTCTGAGAGAGACCATTCGAGGGCCTGTATTGCAATTGGATTCCATTCACATGCGACAACATGGGCGGCACCACGACCTTGTCCCCTCTCTCCATTTGGTCCACGGGCTCCCTCACTCAGGAATGGAAGAGTGTAGTAACCGATTCCAGCATAGAGATCCAGTACTTTCTCTCCTTCTTGGTTGCCATTTGCAATTCGCCCCCGTTCGGTGACGTTGCCAGCACTCCACATGCACTGCGTGAAATTGTAACCAAAGTCAATCCCATGTTCACGGCGGACAACCCAATCATCATCGCCCAGTAGCAATTCAACTCCACTGTTTCGGTATTCACCTTGCACTTCTCCCATTCGTGCAATTCGCTTGACATTGAGTGCTTCCGCGACGGTTTTCCACAGAGATTCGTCAGGATTCCATCCCGATTCACTAAAGGCATGTTGTGGTAATATGGCAACATCAGAGAATCTTTCCCACTTGGTGGGAATTTCCCCTGGTAATACTCCACTCTGCCTCTCAGTGAGCGCTTTCTCCAAGCGCGTGTGAGGGGTGATAGTCGGGGCCATGTCAACTCGTTGAGCCACTACCCAATTAAACCACCATAGCGGGAAGTAGTTTCATGACAGCACCTCGGGCCAGGGTGGCATGTTTCATCCTTGGTCTACTGATTCTATCGGGAGGCGCCCCCACAATTTCTGCTGATCCCGGTGATGAAGAGGTTGTCAATACAATTTGTCAGACTTGGAATAGCACATCCGGAATCTGCGATGATTACAATTTCGCGGATGACGAAACGGCTTCGATGGAATGGGTAGAAGGTCGATACAACATCAATATGGCCAATTCCACAGTGATGTCTGTGACCCTAGAATGGGCCATTCACGAAATTCGACGTGATGATATCATGCTGGAAGATTTGCCATTGGGTAACGGATCGGATTCTTCAACGGATGGAATTCCTGCAGATTATATTCGTAATTATCTCGATTATGTCACCCTTTCAGGCTCGACTGTTCGAGATATGTTACTCAATTCTGTATCATCAACAGTTACGGGGTTAATCGACAATGGATTTGGCACGACTTCAGGTGTCCAAACGTCCTATGTGAATCAGATTACATACGAAGATCAAACCCTCCAATGTACAGATGATCGCGATCAGGACAGTGCTGACGAGGTAGCAGGGTTACCCAATGATGCCTACAATCCGCCGCTTTGTTTGCGAACGACCCTCGCCATCAGTGTCGATCCCGCTGAACTTGGTCTGACCGCGGTGGGAATGGATGTCGAACGTGTGTATCAGGGCCTGCTTACGATGGGAGGGCTCGTTCGCACGGACATGAATTTGACAGCCCTTCCTGGACATGCTGCATCGTATGAATTCGTCCCGCCTTCCTATGGAACCATCGTCAATATGTCGGGTGGTGGTGACCTCGTCCCAGCAACTTCGGGTGGCTATTCTTACAACTACGCTCGCTGGAATGTGAATCACAAAGATGCATCCGATGATGAATGGCTAAATCAGTCCGCAGCGGTCACCATGGCACGTAGAGACACGACCACTCGTCCGGTCGAACTTGACCTTAGCAATGATCGAGGCATCCGTGTAGATATTATCGTAGATGCATCCGATGAACGTGCCACAACCATCGAAGTCAGATTAGGGATTCACCACATTGGAATGGACACCCTGAACAATTGGAATTGGAATTTTGTCGATGACCGCGTTTCAGTTCCGTGGGTGACCTCGGATGGATTGAGATTGGCCCACCATACTGGTTTGGCAAATCTTTCTGATTTTGCAGAGAAGGTTCCAATCGAAGATTTGAATGAATTGATGGGTGAATATAGCCCGGTGAAATTGACTTTGATCCATTTGTATTTACACCACCTGATGGCTCAGGGGGCCTCGATTTTATTCATCAACCGAGTGTCACTTGTGCAGAACCCGCACCAAGCAATTGGTGCATTCAGGGTCAAACTGCAATGAATGGGACCTACCCTGTCTATTTGACCACACAATCAAACACATTCGAGATGGATTTCGGTACAATTATCACCAATTTGACCGAAAAATACGACATTGATTTGCTTGGATTTGATCCCTCAATTATCACTCAAGAAGACCGCGCAGCCATCCTCAATGGAATTATTTTGAGTGGTGACATTGATTCACCAAGTTTAGTGGATTGGATGAGTGAAGATCTTCCTCAAGCTGATGTAGAATTGGAAATAATATTGCCAGATTATGTTCGCTCAACCAATGGTAATCCAGAAACAATCACCCTCTCACACACAATCGGGCAGCCTGAAACTCATTCTCTTTCATTTACGGGCGCACAACCCTACGATTGGCGGCATTCAATCTGCCGAGAATCCAATTGTGGAGAAGATAGTTTAGATCTCATTTGTGGGCCCAATCAACGCACTTGCATGGCCCTCAACCTCGACGTGGAGTTTTCTGAACTCGATGTTCATGAATGGAGCCAATCCATCGACATTCTCGCGAAAGGGGAAATGGAATTCATGCTCTACCGCATCGGTGTTCCCAACGATTTGAGTGAAGAATTACCCAATGTGGATATTGAAGCCATACCTACTGATCTCATTCGTCGATTCATTCATCTCGGCAATCAAATGGATGGAGGTTTACTTGCACCATTAGAGGATGGTTTGACAGTACCGTTTGAAGGTGAAGAAGTACCATTCGTTTTGACGGAGAGTGGTTTGAACAACTTTGCCGGAGAGATTGGTGCCATCATCGAACGGCAAGTTAACGAAGATATTCAATTGGCCATTGATGAAATCAATCAAGGTGGAGATATATTCCTCAAAGATCCAGGCTATATTTCCATCTCAGTCTCGATTGATGGTCTAGAAAAATCACCCACAGTCGCTTTATCCGACCTGCGCCCAATTCGAATTCACGTTGAAGTTTCACAAACAAAAATCCATGCTGAATATGTGGGTGAATCGGGTTCTGATGAGAACCTAGCGACCCAGAGCATGAATCTCTGGACAAACTCCCTCTTGGCAGCCAATGATGGAGGCAGTGGAGTTGAAATCCCTCCCGGTGAAGATATCGTCATCGACGTCCCTACACCAGCCATAGAAATTGAAGATGAGATTATTTCTCCATCTATTCGCCTTCGGGTGACCTTGCCTTGGGGAATCGATTTTTCCAACTTCCAAAGCGAGATGGGCCGAGGGGAAATTTCCGACAATGATGGTTCACAAATGCTGACCTATTATGTTCCGATTTGCACAGAAGATGAGATTGAAGCCTGTGAACAGCAGTCAGATGTAGTCAGCTTCCGTGTTGTGGTTGGAATTGATTACATCCTCGCACAGTTGGCAGTATACATTGGAATCTTGGTATCATTATTGCTGGGCCTCATCATGTTGATTCGCCGCCGCAGACGCCGCAAGAGAGAACGTAAGAAGGCGAAAGAAGAATCTGAAGTGGTTGGACAACGCATGTCTGATCTCAGAATATTGGATGACTCCTCGTATGGCGATGATGGATTGCCTGACATGGGCGGATTTGCTGGATTGGACGCGAAAGGAAATGTTCCAAGTGAATCTTGGGAAGACGATTTCAATTTCTAACGTCAGTGGATTTCCCGCCAAATTCGTTCGGCTAAAGCAGGCCCAATGCCTTCGACCGAGGTCAAATCCTCTTGACTGGCATGATCGATTCCTCTGCGCCCTCCAAAGTGTCGCAATAGTGCTTGGAGGCGCTTCGCCCCAAGTCCTTCAACGGCTTCCAGTGGGTCAGACAACCCCTTCTTCCCCCGCCTTTTCCGATGGAAATTATTGACGAAGCGATGTGCCTCATCCCGGGCGAAAACGAGAACTCGTCCTTGTCGATCAAGAACAATATCATCATGGTCGATTCGATGGATGGTTTCCTCACGCTTTGCCAGTGTAGCCAACGGCACCCTG
>JASLKT010000046.1 GCA_030747395.1 Candidatus Thalassarchaeaceae archaeon | reverse complement strand
AGAGTCTTCTTCCTCATCGTCGTCGTCCTCAGAGTCTTCTTCCTCATCGTCGTCGTCCTCAGAGTCTTCTTCCTCATTGTCGTCGTCCTCAGAGTCTTCTTCCTCATCGTCGTCGTCCTCAGAGTCTTCTTCCTCATCGGACTCTTCAACATCAGAGTTCTCAACTTGATTTTCATCATCTGTTTGCCCATCATCCTCAGAATCAGCTTTGACATTCCATAAGATTGCAGCCTCAGTCAACTCGGCTTCTCTGAGGAAGTTATTTCCATCTTTGTCCGAAGATGTGGCGTGTGCTAGGAATGCTTCTTTATCTGTAATATCGTGTGCTTTCATCACTCGTTCAAGAACATGCTCTGTGTATCGTAATTCATCCTCTTCAGAGTCATCATCATCAGATTCTTCTTCCTCATCGTCTGAATCGCCATCATCATCCTCGATTGAGTCTTCTTCTGCATCGTCTGAATCGTCATCATCTGATTCTTCTTCAGTTGCTTCGGGCTCAAGAACAGTCAATTCTTCAGGGGGTGTCCATGGCATAGACAAGGCTGCCGCGAGTTCGGGGAATGAGATTACACCATCGTCATTCAAATCAATTTGAGAGAGGAATCGATCCAAATCTTTGCTTCCAAGGAAGGCGAGGTCGCGTTCTAAGAGGGCATCTTTGACTTCTGTAGATGTGAGGGATCCGTCTCCATCTGCATCTACAACTCCGAATAATTCAGAGATGGTCAACGACTCATCCTTCATCCAATTGGAAAGTGCAGTCGTTAGATCATCAAGAACGAAATGAACGCCGCATTGTGAGCAGGATTTACTGTCTAGAGGAACAAGTGTACCACAGGCACCACATTCGCCCATATCATCTTCGGCCACACCGGAAAATGAAACACCACACCCTGAACATGAGGTTGAATCGATGGGTATCACGGCTCGACAGGCGCCACATTCAGCCATATCTACTTGAGAATCGTTTGAATCATCATCGTCCGTCATCAAGCCCACACCGAATGGACCACTATTGGACGACGATATAACAGTTCAGTCGGTGCATAGAAGGAAGAACTTGAATGCCGCTTGATGACTTCTACCCGCCGAATGGGCTAAGAGCGGCCTCAGTTCGACAGAGTTTGGTCCTATGTCCTCGACCCCGAATACCAGCCTAAACCTTCCTCCAAAGGGTCGCGTATTCAGCATCCTATCTGAGGAACCCCGTGAACCCCTCCATTGGTTGGCAATGATAAAACATGAATTCGACACCAGCATATCGATATTTTCACGATTATCCCCGCAGAGATTAGGGCAACATCTTAGTCTCGAAAAAATTGAATTCAAGTGGCTTTCAGAGGCAATGGATCCGCACGCCCTTTCTCCTTCACTCGAAAGAATCCATCATGCGATCAGCACACGCATCGTAACCGACAGCGGGATTATCTGGCTGGATGCAGTTGAATATCTAATTCAACGACAGGGATTTGATGCATTTTTGGCATTCACTCGCAGTTTAGCTGATGAGTTGAATGGCAGTGAGTGGACTGTTCTTCTACCATTCACACCACTGTCATTGGATGGTACAGAAATTGCTCATCTGAGGCGGGAGGCGATTCCCTTTAGAATTGATAAAATCAAAACTTCTATCACAGAAATAGAAAAGTCAAAACCTGAACAGCCAGATTCACTACCTGATTCAGAACATGTCGAACCAGAGGAATCTCCTTCACCAGAAACTGCAGTAGAATCCCCAATCAAGATGTTGTCTTCAATAGCCGAGGCCGCCCTCACAACTGCAGTTCTTTCTCGTCGAATTGATCAATGGGTTGGAATGGGATTCGATGTATCTGCACTGGACCAGGCTATGAATTCGGATAGTGCTGAACGATACTCGATTTATCGCGAAGTTGAAGAACGTGTCAGAAGGGCAGTTGAGTGCGAACGTCGAATACAGATGATCGAAATTCGGGGGCACTCTGTCGTAGCCACGAAAATGCGTTTTCGAATCATGCAGT
Source organism: Candidatus Thalassarchaeaceae archaeon (assembly GCA_030747395.1). Classification (GTDB taxonomy): domain Archaea; phylum Thermoplasmatota; class Poseidoniia; order Poseidoniales; family Thalassarchaeaceae; genus MGIIb-P. The sequence continues at coordinate 11,456 of JASLKT010000046.1, read as the reverse complement.
TGACAGGACTCAACAATGTTGAAAGTCAACTCGATGATATTCTCCAGGGTGAGAAAGTTTAGTCGAGAGTGCCAACAGATTTTTCCACGGATTCAAGTAATTCACCTGACATCAAAATTTCAACCATGCGGTCATTATCGGGGAATAGAGCACGATCATCATCTAGGTGGTCGATGTATTTTCGAATGACTTGATGGGCAGCGTGAACACCAGCACCAGGTTCCCCTCCCCTGATGTCCAATGCCTGAGCAGCAGCAATCATTTCGATAGCGAGTACCCCATAACAATTTTCGATAATTTGACGGGTTTTTTGGGTTGTAGTCATCCCCATGCTCACGAAATCTTCCTGATCAGCAGCTGCTGGGATACTTTGGTTTGCGGCGGGATGGGAAAGGATTCTAGTTTCAGCAACCAAAGCACAGGCTGTGTATTGGGCAACCATCAACCCTGAGTGCATACCTGCTTTTTCTGTCAAGAAGGGGGGCAATCCTGCACTCAATGCGGGATTGGTCAATCTATTCAAGCGCCTTTCCGAAAGAACGGCCGCCATCGACATGCCGGTCCCGACCATTTCCATGGGCAAGGCAATGGGTGTTCCTTGGAAATTAGCACCTGTAATTACGCGATCTTCATCAGGTAGGAACACGGGATTATCGCCGACCCCATTCAACTCAATTTCAACTTGCTCTCTAGCGTAACCCAGAGCATCTCGCACCGCACCAATTACCTGTGGGGTTGAGCGTAGAGAATAGGCATCTTGCACTTTCTTACCGGCATTTTCCAAGATTTTTGAGCCATCGGTGAGACGACGTAAATTGGAAGCAACTACTCCCGAACCAGAAAAACCACGTAATTCATGTAATCTAGCATCAAAAGGAGTCATATTGGCATTCAGTGCCTCTAGTGTCATTGCAGCAGCAATATCTTGGTATTTCAACCACCTATCGACATCGCATAGACTCAATGCAGCCATAGCTGTCAACATATTGCTTCCATTGATAATTGCCAAGCCATCTCTCGCTTGTAGTTCAAGTGGTTGCAGCCCAGCATTTTCAAGAGCGACATCCGATGGAACTCGTTTTCCATCATAAATGGACTCTCCTTCCCCCATCATGGCCATGGCAATCTGAGACATGGGGGATAAATCCCCACAGGCTCCGACTGAACCCTTGGCCGCAGCAATGGGAGTGACTCCTCGATTGAGCATATTCACGATTTGCTCTGTAACTTCAGGTCTACCTCCGGAATTACCATGACAATGCACATTGATTCGGCCAACCATGGCTCCGCGCACCACTTCCTCCACCATGGCATCACCAATTCCGGCAGCATGTGAGTAGATCAGATATTTTTGGAACTCAGTCACTTGGTTAGGAGAAAGTACTACTTCGCTAAATTCTCCAATTCCAGTCGTCACACCATACATCACTTCATGCGCATCGATTTTATTTTGAATCATGGTACGGCAATTCTCAATGCGTTGCCAAGCATCATTGGAAACGCTGACATTATCACGATTTCTAGCAACGGCCTCAACACCATGAATGGTGAGTTTGGAACCGTTCAACTCAACGGACATGAATCGCCTACCTAGATGCGGAATATAACCGTATCAGCGTCGCAGAGCCTTGTCAATAATGCTGTCATCAGCACGATGTGGTAATGTGATTCGTAAATTATTATTCATTTTCATCGCTTTTGCAGCAGCAAACTCAGCCCCTTCGTTTTGGGCCCACGCTCTTCGGGCGACCCCGTTATTGACATCCCAACTGAGCATTAGGGGAATTCTTACGGATGCTTCTGCAGTCCCATCGATTACCATACCAAAACCACCGTTGATTGCTTCACCCCAACCAACCCCTCCACCGTTGTGAATACTAACCCAAGTCGCGCCTCGGAAACTATCACCAACGAAATTGTGTATCGCCATGTCCGCTGTAAACATAGATCCATCACGTATGTTTGCAGTTTCGCGATAGGGGGAATCTGTTCCACCAACATCATGATGATCTCGTCCCAGCACAATAGGCCCTGAAATTTGACGATTTTTGATTGCTAAATTGAACGATTTTGCGATTTCAATACGCCCACGTTCATCGGCATAGAGAATCCTTGCTTGACTTCCAACGACCAGTGCATTAGAACCAGCTTCCCGAATCCAATGAATATTGTCCAACATTTGCTGTTGTATTTGTTGATCACAGTTTTCAGCAAGACGTTCGAGTGTCTCGATTGCGATTTGGTCTGAAATTTCTAAATCCTTAGGATTACCTGAGCAGCAAACCCAGCGGAATGGACCAAATCCATAGTCAAAGCACATCGGTCCCATGATATCCTCAACATACGAAGGGTATCTGAAACCACCATCAGTAGTGGTAATGTCTGCCCCAGCCCGCGAACACTCAAGCAAAAATGCATTACCATAATCCCAAAAATGCATTCCTGAATCAGCCATTGAATTAATTGCATCCGCATGTCGAATGAGACTACTTTCAACAGATTGCTTAAATCGCTCCGATTCATTCACCATCATCGCTTTAGCGTCTTCAAATTCCAAACCAACAGGGAAATATCCGCCTTGCCACGGGTTGTGCAAACTGGTTTGATCACTACCTAAATCGACTTTCACATCACGCTCAACAAGGCGTTCCCAAACATCGACAACATTGCCGATATATCCTATAGAAACAGCCTCTTTCTTATCTCTTGAAATAATCAAAAGATCAATTGCATCATCTACATTCTCGGTGATTAGGTCAACCCATCCCTGTTGATGCCGCTTTTTTGCAGCAGTGGGGTTAATTTCAGCCACAAGACAAGTGGCACCGGCAATCACAGCGGCTTTAGCCTGCGCGCCCGACATCCCACCCAATCCAGATGTGACAAATGTCACTCCACTCAAATCATCGCGACTCAAATATTTCCGTGCGGCATTCAGTAAGGTAATTGTTGTACCATGCACAATTCCTTGTGGCCCAATATACATGTATGATCCAGCAGTCATCTGCCCATACTGGCTAACTCCCAATGCATTCATCCGTTCATAATCCTCAGGTTGTGAATAATTTGGGATAACCATACCATTCGAAACAACCACTCGTGGGGCGAATTGTTGGCTTGGGAACAATCCCAATGGATGCCCGCTGTACATCACAAGGGTTTGTTCATCTGTCATCTCCGATAGATACTTCATAGTGATACGATATTGGGCCCAATTCTGGAATACTGAACCATTACCTCCGTATGTGATCAGTTCATGTGGGAACTGTGCCACTACGGGATTGAGATTATTCTGAATCATCAGCATGATAGCAGCAGAATGACGAGATTTAGCCGGATAGGTGTCAATAGGATATGCCTTCATTTCTTCCTCTGTTGGTCGGAATCTATGCATATAGATGCGACCATAATCCCGTAATTCTTGGGCAAATTCGGGTGCGAGAACATCGTGGAAATCGGCGGGGAAGTAGCGAAGTGCATTCTGTAGGGCCAATCGCTTTTCATCATCATTGAGTACATCTCTTCGCGGTGGCGCATGATCCACTGTGGCATCAATACCGGGGTGAGGTGGTAACTGGGCAGGAATCCCTTCGCTCAGATGTGCCCGAAGCATGATTGTGGGCACACACCCGCCTCCTTCAGCCTTCTGTCTGTGCTATGTAGAGGGCTGAGGCTAAGAACGGGCTCATGGCGACAGTGTCCATGGGCGAAGGTGATTGGCGGCTTTCCGAAATGGCAAATGGGATGGAGCGGAGTAGAATCCTCACCATAGCAGCTAGCGTGCGTGCCATGATTGCTGACGGCAAAGAAGTGGCCCCATTTACAGTCGGTGATTTTTCACCAGATCAATTTGAAGTGCCTGACGAACTACTGACAGGAATCATTGATGCAGTATCTGAAGGTGAAACCAACTATCCCCCTGCTGCTGGACTGCCAGAATTGCGTGAAAGTCTATCTGAATGGATGAAACAAAAATATTCACTTGATGTTGGTCCAGAGGGGATTATTGTTGGCTCTGGTGCGCGTCCAGTTCTCTACGCTTCCTTCCGTTTGTTCCTAGAACCTGGCGATGGCTTAGCACACGGTGTTCCCGCTTGGAATAATCACTATTATGTTCACCTGAATGATGCAATTGACATTCCCATCGCTGGCACGCCTGAGAGTCGATTTCTCCCCACAGCAGAGAGCATTGAGGCACGAATCAAGGAAATCAGGGTCTTGATTTTGAACAGCCCCCTCAATCCGACAGGAACATGCTTCACGAGAGACGAATTGTCTGCAATCTGTGAAGTAGTTTTGAATGAGAATCAAATACGGGAAAAAGAAGGTCGGAAGCCTGTAATTCTCGTCTACGATCAGGTTTACTCCACCATGACGGCAGAACACATCGAACATGTCCACCCTGTACAAGTTTGTCCAGAGATATTCGATTACACAATCACACTTGACGCCATTTCAAAATCACTCACAGGAACGGGCCTCAGGCTCGGTTGGATGGCCTTGCCACCAGCTCTAGCCCCTCCTGTCATCGCACTAATCGGCCACATGGGGGCTTGGCCCGCTCGACCGATTCAGAAGGCAGCAGCGAAGCTATATGCTAAACCAGAAATTCTAGAGGAATATTTCCGAGACCTTGATCAAAGAATTGCTGAACGGATGATAGCATTACAGAGTGGCCTTTCAGAACTTTCCGAATATGGAGTCAGTTTTGTCGAACCGGAGGGGGGGATATACTTGACAACGAGATTCGATTTGTTTGAAACATTGGGTGTAACAACCAATGAAGAAATTCGACAGTGGTTATTGGAATCCGCTGGTGTGGCTATTGTCCCATTCCAAGCATTCGGTCTAGAAGATGATACGGGTTGGTTTCGCATCAGTGTTGGTGCAGTGAGCGTATCTGAGATTATCGCTGCAATGGATCGACTAGAATCAGCACTCATGACTGAATTCGGTCATGAACCGCATGCATGACATCACGAGCGGAATTCCTGCATTTGATTCTCAGGTCATCGAGTTCACATCTTAATTGAGTCGCTTCTTCTGATTCAGATAATGAACTAATGTTGATTTCAACATTGAACAATGCACCCTTGCATGCAGCACTGACGAGCAGACTCGCAACACCCACATCAGTCACAGCATTCGAATTTCCCGTCGAGGCCAGTGAGTGGAGTGTTTGGAGTAAGTCAAATGCAGCCCTTGCAGTTTGCATAGGAATCATGGCTGCATTGAGTGTATGTTTCTGGATTGCCAACTTACGTTGCTCAATTTCTTCATCACTATTTTTCGGCATTTTGTAGGCCAACATCACATGGTCGAATGCTTGTGCATCATCAGAAGCAAGTTGATGACCGAGTTCAAGCAATGGCTCGGCAATTCCGCGACATATTTCGGCTGCAGCCCAACCCTCCTTCCATTTTTCTCTGCCCTCAGTAAGATTGCAGACCATTAAGGCAAGTGCAGCACCCTGAGATAGCGCTACAGCAGCAGCTGTGCCACCACCTGGTGTAGGAGAGTTAGAAGCGAGCGCATCTCGATATTCATCGAGTGTGTAGTTTCCATATTCAGACATCAAATCGACCCCGCTGCCCACTCGATAATTCTCTCATCAGGGATGAATGTGTCTAGAACATCCAATTTCAACCCTGAAATGGCTGCATCCACAAGTTCCCGAGTTTGAGTGACTTCCTGATCTATATTGTAAAATCTACCAGCATCCAAGATGGCATTGAGTGGAACCAAACCTACCAACTCACCAGCCGTAACTTCAAGTCCCATTTCAGATGCTTCGTCACGGATGGCTTCTGTAATGCTATGCAAACCTGTGAGGGAGTAATCCAATAAATTCATCGATACCTGTGCAATATCATCATTGTACATCCAACCAGCCGCTTGCAACGATTGAAATTTTCCAGGGATTCTCTCAGGCTTCCCATCGGGCCCGAGTATTTTTTGACCATCAGCATCCTTCTTGAGCACGCCGCTGGTTCTCAATTTACCAGCGATTTTGTTTGCAGAAGCCTTGTCATTCGTATCGAGGTTGACATTGTACGCAATCAGGATATTCCGAGCACCAGTAGCGGTAACACCCATCGTAGGCTTGAATTCAGTGGGACCATAATCGGGACTCCATTCTGGTTTTGCTAATTTTTCGATCAAACCTTCATATTCACCTCTTCGAATATCTGGGAGTCGAATGCGATCATCTGAACGAGCCGATTCGGCATACAGATAGATCGGCAAACCGAATTTCTCACTGGCCAATTCAGCAAATTTGACTGATAATTCAACACAATCTGCCATTGTCGCATTTGAGATGGGTATGAAAGGCACAACATCGACTGCTCCCATCCTGTCATGCTCGCCAGAATGTTTCGACATATCGATCAGCTCCAATGCAATTTCAGTACCGCAAATGGCAGCCTCAAGGACTGCATCAGGTGGGCCAACAATTGTAACAACGGTGCGATTGAAATCAGCCCCCATGTCCACATCCAACAGGGTGACCCCCTCTACGGAAGTCATCGCTTCAGTAATCGCATCTATGATAGCGGTATCGCGACCTTCTGAAAAATTTGGGACACACTCAATCAGTGCTGCCATAAATTGGCTCAGTCGGGGACTATCCATGAGTGTTCGCATCAGTGGAACAGATTTTCAGGAGCATCTCCGCGGGTTGAATTGGCTTTCTTTTCGGATATTCGTTCGATAGCAGTTCTGAAATCTTTTGAATTCACTGATTTTCTCTTTGCTCGAATGGCAACCATTGCAGCTTCTACACAGGTCGCCTTCAAATCAGCACCACTGAATCCCTTGGTTTGAGTCACAATTTTACGAACAGTCAAATCTTTGCTTTTTGGCATTTTACCCATGTGGATTTTCAATATAGAAGCGCGCCCATCTTCATCTGGTAAGGGAATTTCAATAATACGATCGAAACGTCCGGGGCGCAGCAAAGCCTCGTCCAATATATCGGGTCGATTAGTGGCCGAAATAAGTTTAACATCATCAAGGGCATCAAAACCATCCAATTCAGCAAGTAATTGCATCAAGGTTCGCTGAACCTCTCGGTCACCGCTGGTAGCCGTATCAAGCCGCTTCGCACCGATGGCATCTATTTCATCAATGAAAACAATAGACGGGGCCTTTTCTCTTGCCAAGTCGAATAATTCGCGAACCATACGGCCACCTTCTCCAATATATTTCTGAGCCAATTCGCTACCAACTAGTCTAATGAATGAGCAATCCGTTGAAGAAGCCACAGCCTTGGCTAGCATGGTTTTCCCACAACCGGGAGGTCCAACGAGAAGAACTCCTTTGGGAGGTTTAATCCCAAATCTAGTGAATGATTCCGGTGATGTGAGCGGCAATTCAATACTCTCTTTGATGAGAAGTATTTGTTCATCAATCCCCCCCATATCATCGTATGTGATGTCGGGTTTCTCAATCATTTCAGCACCGGTCACGAGTGGGTCCCATGCATCATGCAAGACCTCGATTACAGACAGGGTATCTTGGTTGAGTGCCACTCTCGCACCAGGTTTGAGCAAATCTTGATCGATGCGTTGGTTGGCCGAAACCAAAAACACAGTTCCATTGGATGAACGGACAACGATTTTTTCATCGTTGATTCGATCTTGGACATGTCCAACAATATGTGGTGGCGACCGCAATAATCGCATTTCTTCTTCAAGCCGATTGACTTTCTTTTTTTGTTGGCTGACTTCATTTTCGAGGTAAACACGCTCAGTAAGCAGATTTTGGGCTCTTTCAGTTAATTCTCGATAATCACCCTCAAGTCGGGAAAGTTGTCGCTCGATGGCTTCATCTTCTCTGGAGGGTAACGAATCGTCTCCGCCGGGATTGATCGTGTCGGAGTCCGAAGTCATGGTTGGTCGGAAGCAACAATGTAGATGAAGATATTCACATTCATGGTAGGTAAAGTGAAAGTTGGAGACCAATTCCCAAGAGCAGCGGAGGTGTATGAATGGGGGACTGTGAAGTGTGTGGTTCAGTGAAGGTAGGTACTCGAAAAGTCATGAAGGGGCGCTCCTCGATAGAAGCATGCCAAAAATGCATGGAACGGATGGGTATCAGCGCTCCGGAATCACCTGGAACACAGCAAACGACAAAACCTGCACCAAATCGTAGAACTTCAAGTGGAGGCTTTGGCGGTTCTGGAAGGAAGGGTAAAGATATCATGGTCAGGCGCAGTGAAGAATTGAGAAGCGATTTTGCGAATGCCATTCGCCAATCCCGGGAAGACAAAGGTTGGGATCAGCGTGAACTTGCAAAAAGGATGGCTGAACGTGTCAACATCATACAACACACCGAAGGTGGCAAGCGACCTACGGATTCAGTCATCAAAAAATTTGAGCGGATTTTAGATCTAAAATTAATGATCGAACGTACTTCTGAGCAGGAAACTGTTGTCCGTCGCACATCTGATCGCCCGATGACATTGGAAGATTTGTATGAACAGGCCAAGAAGGAAATGAGAGGTGACTAGATGAGTCGAGATGTGCCCCTGCACATCATACATTTAGAACAGGATGACCCGAAGAAGTGCACTGCTCGGAAATTGGCCTCAAGAGAATTGGCCACATTGCATTTCAGTACTCGAAGGCCCCCTCGCCGTGGATACTTATTGGACCCCTCGGCCGGGATAATTTTGGGCCCCGATGATTTACCATTAATCGAAAAGGGAGCCGCTCTGGTGGCCTTGGATTGTTCTTGGAAGAGATTGACTGAGTCATTAGAACAAATCAAGTCATCTTCGCCACGATTGGAGGGTAGAACACTACCTCTAGTACTGGCTGCAAATCCAATATCATGGGGTAAACCTGGTCGATTGAGTACAGTAGAGGCACTTGCAATGTGCCTGGTGTTGCTGGATAGAGATGAGCAGGCTAGAAGAATCCTGCAGCCATTTTCATGGGGTGAACAATTTCTAATTCTTAATGCTGAACCTCTGGCAGCATACAAAGCTGCAGATTCGAGGCAAAATTTGGTCGATGTCCAGTGGGAATTTTTCGATCATCCAGAAGACTAGCGGACACGTGAACCGTTGCTAATTCCACCATCGATGGTAATCAGTTTCACGGCCCCTTCACCATCATCAGCTGCACAAATCATCCCCTCTGACACGACACCTCGCAATTTTCGCGGCTCCAAATTGGCAACGAAAACAACCTGTTTTCCAGTCATTTCTTCAATAGTGTAGTACGGCTTAAGGCCAGCACATACAGTTCTACCAGAATCTGTACCATCGTCAATCTTGACCACATACAATTTGTCTGCATTGGGATGATCTTCAACAGAAGTAATCGTTCCAGTGCGCAATTCAACCGACATGAATGTATCAAAATTCAAAAATGCAGTTCCTTCGGGTGCTTTGCTCATTTCATTTTCCTCCTTCGCTTTCGATTTTTTCCCACTGCCCTTGACACCGTGCCCAGGGTCTTCATGTGCTTCTACCTGATTGGTCGATGCAAGTGATTCTTCATGCTCAATAATCGCGTCTAAATCAAGTCTTGAAAAGAGAGGTTCACTGATATTTGACCACGTGATTGGGGTAGACCAGTCAGTCGCACTTTCGTATCGAGTCTCCGCAACGTCCCCTTCTTGACCAAGCATTTCCCAAAGCCTCTGTGCACTGAATGGAAGGAATGGGTGACTTGTGATTGCCAAAAATCTGGCCAATCTCCATCCGAAAGACAATTTCGCAAGGCTTTCTGTAGTGGATTCTAAATTTGCATCAATCTCTTTGATTGCATTCCACGGAGCAGCCTTCTGAATCATCTGATTCCCGTATTGAGCTGCTGACATCACATGGCGCAGTGCTTCCTTGTATCGGTGGCGATTAAGACTCTGAGTGATTTGGACATATATTTCCTCCAAACGTGTCTTTTCATCTGTACAATAAGTCAAGTCATCATATTGTGAAAGTGGGTTTTCGCCACCCAATTTATTGCCTAAACTCATTACACGATTTACATAATTACCATATGTTCCATTAAGTTCATTGTTGATTTTTTCGACAAAGTCGGGCCAATTGAAATCAGTATCATGGTTTTCAGGCATGTTGATACTCAGATAGTATCGCAGGGTATCGGGATCAAATCGCTCTAGAAATGAGGGTAGCCATACTGCATGTTTCCGACTTTTGCTAAATTGACCTCCTGCTAGCATCAAGTATTCCATGGCAGGGACATTTGTTTCAAGAGCAAGGTCACCGGGGCCAGGTAACGAAATAGAATCATCATCACCCAATCCATTGTTTGCATGGTTTAACCCCATGATGAGTGCAGGCCAGATGACTGTATGGAACGGAATGTTATCCTTCCCCAGAAAATAGAGGTGTCGAGGGGACACGCCATCTTCAGAAACACACCACCATTTACGCCAATCGTCGGCCTGTGCATACCTATTCGCCCATATTCGGGCACATGAATAGTATCCTTGAACGGCTTCAAACCACACATAGACACATTTCCCATTCCATTCATCTCCATCGAGCGGCAGTGGAATACCCCACTCTAAATCTCGAGTTACTGCACGTGGGCGCAGCCCCATGTCCAACCATTGTTTCGTCATGGCTCGTACATTTGCCTTCCAATGTGGGTTCCGGTCAGCAGCATGATCCTCTAGCAATGTTTGGAATTTGTCTAATCGATAGAAGAAGTGGTCCGTATCGCGAATTTCAATTTGCGCTGCAGGATTCATTTTCGAACGAGGGTTCTGAAGTTCATGAGACTCATATGTGGTTCCACATTCATCACATTGATCGCCCCTTGCTCCATCTTCACCACAGTTTGGACATTCGCCCTCGATATATCGGTCTGGCAAAAACCGACCTCCATCATCTCGAATCTCGTAATACTGCTGCATCGTTTTTTGTTCGAACAATCCAGCATCTAACAATGAAATAAAATTCTCTTGAACAAATCGCTTATGTTCCGGATCACTCGTTCTGTTGAACAGTGCGCCACCAAATTCCGGTCCTCTGAAATCAATATTTGGCTCCCAAATGCAACCTAGATCTAGCAAAGCCTGAGTGTTGATGGCGTGGTAACGATCCACAATCTCCTGTGGCTGAACACCCTCGGTTTCGGCTGTGACTGTGATGGGGGTTCCGTGCTCATCCGAACCCGAGACCATCAACACACGATTCCCAAGTGCTCTTTCGTAGCGTGCATGGATATCGGGTGGAAGATAACAACCTGCAACATGACCTAGATGGAGTGGGCCATTCGCATAGGGCCAGGCAACGCAAATGAGGACATGTTCTTCGGACATAAAACCCCTCATTCTTCATCTTTTTCGGGCGAATCACCATTGTTCTGACCAAACTTTTCCATTGCAAATTCGCGCAAATCTTCAGCAGTAGTACCTTCCTCTATACCGTCTAGATCAGCCTCGTCGACAATTTCAACTCCCAGCAAGGTTTCGAT
>JASLKT010000045.1:305-13468 GCA_030747395.1 Candidatus Thalassarchaeaceae archaeon | reverse complement strand
AGAGCGGCTCGGAATGCTGAATCCATAGGGGGTGCTGAGAAACCATTTGCGGCTGCATCCGCTGTGAATGAAACATGTGCACCATGTGGGGGATTTTCCTCGAGGGCTGAACACATTGCTTCTTCTGCATCATTTGCATCGACACCGGGGGGAATCCGCATGCTGAGTTTGAGAGATGTGTGAGTACGCAATACATTGCCTGCATCTTTGAGCGCAGGCATGCCATCTGCACCAGTCACCGAAAGTGATGGGCGCCAATTGCCGGAGAGCACAATTTCAGTCAGGCCAGGCGTTTGTGGTTCAACACCATCCAATGCAGGAAGATCAGTCCACACTTTTTCTCCAAGAACATCGGCAATTCCCTGAGCTTCGCCTCGCAGTTCATCTGAAATATTCACGCTGAGATTAGGCAACAGTACTTCACCTGTTGATTCATCTTCGATTCTGCTAATAATCGAACGAGCGATTCTGAAGGAAGAAGGGATGATTCCTCCCGCCATACCTGAGTGTACTCCTTCTTGGCTAACACCCACTTTGAGAGTCCCACCAACCAAACCCCGTAGGCTCGTAGTGACCCATAATCTCTCATAATCACCGGCACCAGAATCCATGACGACCACTAGGTCGGGTGTGCCAAGTGTGTCTGACAATTCATCCAAATACGCAGGGAGATCGAACGAACCCGATTCTTCACAGGTCTCAATCAGAAATGTGGCTTTTGGATGTGCGATATCATGCTGTTGTAGGGCCAATATTGCGAGGACACTGAGATAGCCTCCATAACCGTCATCAACACTACCTCGACCATAGAGCCAGGGATCTTCCCGAATCGGAATCCATGGACCTTTTCCTTCCGACCAACCAGTGAATGGTGGTTGTTTGTCTAGATGACTGTAAAAGAGTACTTCACCCTCTCCAGTGCCTTCGATTGTAATCGTGAGAACAGGAGTTCTGCCTTCAAGGCGATGAACGTTGCAAGACATGCCAATCATCGGTAATGAATTCAGCCATCCTAGGAACAAATCGATGGTGTCGTCCAGATATCCATTCGCGGCCCATTCATCGTCAAAGGCAGGAGAAAGAGCGGGAATTTCAATGAAATCCGAGAGGCTTGGCAATGCGTGCGACTCCCATTGTTCGTCAACCCAAGCATGAATTGCTTCAAGGTCTATGTTCGCCATGACGCTGCGAGGCCTGTTTGATGCAAAAGGACTGCTCTTAGACCAACTCGTCTGTTGAATTGGAAAACAAACGAAGATTACTGAGATTTAGAGAGCATTCGCAATCTTGGTCAACCTGATCTTGCAACGCTACTTCTGCAATCTCTTGAAGCAATTTCATCAAATCTTCAATCGCAGAATTCATCTCGACTTCAGTCATCAATATCATTCGCCCAGTTGTTGTACAAAGGATGGCTGGAGGGAGTACCTTTCGAGAAGGGATATCGGCACGCTCGCGAGCCTGTTCTTGACGAATCAATGTCAATGTGTATAATGCCAATTGCATCCGGTATTCATCGAGCATTTCTTGCTCCGATTCATGCCGTAAATCACCTTCTGCTTCGAATAGAGGATGGGGCCATCCTGCGTGCAAATGTGCCGCTCCTGTTGTTTTGAAATCAATCGCACGTATTGCACCGCTGCCATCATCCAAACGTGTACAAAGCACCAAGTCTGTGATTCCAGTACTTGAGAATACGAATCGTTCTATGTTGGCCAATCGGTGAGGACCGTGTGGTGTCCAAATCTGATCAGCAGCACCAATTTCCAAAGAATGTTGGAGGCTGAATGGCCATTCCGTCCGTAGGCCTTCAACTGTTTCATCATTCCAATTTCCTCCTGTTGTCAGTGTTCCTAGTGGGCCATCGATGACGGCCTTGGACATCTGTTTCAACAATGATTTCATGGCCTCTACATCTGCATTTGGAGGGAGCAATTCATCCAGAGCGGATTGAATGACTGAATCATCTTCAAGCAAATTGGGACTTTTTTCCGTCCATTGGGCTGGCAGGGGTACGCTAATTTCAGATTGAACGCCTGGATTTTGCAAACCAATCTCAATTACACGATGGAAAATGGAACCAATGACGTTTGCCGGCGGCAACCCTAGCCTTTCAGCGGCTGATTGTGAAGATTCTGTGGTTGCGTAATGAGAAACGGAATCAGGGGATAGTCCCAAACGCATCAATTGCAAATAACATCGAGTACAAGTTGCGGCTTTGTCTAATTGATGCGGAGAAATTTTGATGCCTCGTGAACGTGTTGGAATTTGTGTTGGCGCTGGTGGTGATACGCTTTCATGAGCGATTTGAGCCGATTCGTTCAAGCGGGTCATTCGAACCAATGGGCTGGTTATTGTACTGGTTTCACCCAACTCTGTTTCATGACAATGCACTGCAAATGGGAGGGATTGTGGATCTATGAGATGGCGACCATCTTCTTCAGGTTCCCAGCCCAATGCATTGAACCACATGTGGCCGAATGTCGGCATCGGCAGTGTCCTTAGTTTCATCGAAATCGTATCGCCTATTCGTATAGAATCATTTGGCCCTCCCGCAAGAATGAGGAGGTCTTTGACTCGAGTGCAGGCCACATAGAATAGACGACGCGCCTCTGCCTGAATTTGTGCCTCTTGCAGAGTTCTAGCCAATGTCCAAATTCCACTATCCAAACTTGATTGAGTGATCCATGGCCTTGGATTTGAGGCGAATAGACTTGGTGTTGCAATCACACGCTGCCGTAAATCGTGACTGATATTGCCCTGCCCTTCGCTGAATAAACCACCGACGATGACACATTTCCGTTGCAATCCTTTGGAGCCATGGATGGTCATCACCTGTACGGCATCTGCAGTCGATACACCTGCAGAGGTGAGGTCGTTTCCAGCAACATCAGCGAGGCGGGAAAGACGATCTGCGAGCAGAATGGGGTCACCCCCAACTTCGTCCAATTGATTGCCAACCACTCGCAGAAATTGTTCAGCATCACTTCGTTCAGATGGTCGAGGATGGGAAAGTAGTAAATCACTATGATTCAATACTTCATGCAATGATTCTGCAATTGTTCCATGTTGTGAATGATGGAGCCAACGCTCAACGAGAACACGATGAGGGCCTTCAGGCAACATTTCAACCATTCTTTGAATGAGATTCTCTCCAATGGTGGCTTCACCAAGGAACTTTTGTAATTCTTGATCATTCAGTGAAACAAGACATGACCTAGCGACTGTGGCTGCAGCATGTCGACTAGATGGGCGCGCAATCCACTGCAGTAAACCGATTAGAGGGCGTATCACAGGACGTAGCAGCAAGCCCCCTTCTTTGTCGGCCACTGCTGGAATCCCTGCAGCTTCCAATCGCGTCATCAAATCCTCCAATTTCGATCTACTTGGCAGTAGAACAAGGATTTCTCCCGGAGAATAAGATTCGCACTTCGGTTGCACAGTTTCACCCACTCGTGTTGATGCACCATCGAGAAGAGACCGAATTCGAGCGGTAATGAGGGCATTTTCCATTTCACTTGAAGAACCCGAACTGAATGGATCTAATGGAATTGTCAAATCTGGATTCGGATGACCAGAGTTCGATGTACTAGCCGGTGCGAGCCACTCAAAGCGACCTTCGACATTGGTGCGTGCGGGTATGAGGGCTTGTGGACGAGCATACCAATCACCCGGGAATCGATCATGATTTGGAGAAAAGATATCTTCCCACCAACCATTCATCTGGTTCAACAAACCGGCTGCTGTTCGATAATTTACGACCAACTCCACGTGTCCTTGGGAACGTGCTAATGAATCAACGGGGTTGCTACTCCCTATTTCGCACTCATCAAAACGAACCCAGGCACCTTCTGCTTTACTCCTTGATTCTGGTAAATCCGATGCTGTCGCAAAGCCACCATCTGCACTGTATCTTGGATCGCGGGCTGCATTCTGGCGCCGGAGTTCAGGTGACCGAGTCAATGCTGGCAAACTGTGAAATTCATGTTCGTTCATATTTCTAAGTGCTTTACCAAAATCTACGAACCCAGATACTTGGGCTTGCCTGAACGCGTAAATGCTCTGCTTTCGATCACCCACACAACAAATCGTGGGCTCCCATGGAGTATCGGGTGGGGGTGTACCGTCAGGCAAATTGCGTGAACCCCATAATCGGCCAAGCAGGCGCCATTGTTGTGCTGAATTGTCCTGAGCTTCATCGATGATAAACGCGCGATATCGCGAGCGGATATCTCGCAATCTGGAAAATCTTGATTGTAAATCTTCAAGCAAACGTTTGGCTTCCTTGGAATTCAATCCTGCTGATGTAGGGTCTTTGACAAATCCTTCCATGAGTGATAAAGCCACTAGAATATGCTCATCACTCCAAGTTTCATCGGGCAATGCATCCAACGCATGAACAACTTCGATTGGATAATCTGCTCGCATAATTCGAGGACATCGAGCGAGAAGGAGGTCGGCAGCCAATGATGCCACATCGTCAAACTCGTGAACACCTTCACGGACCTTGAGTTCATGCAATATATCGAGGAGTGAACGATGACAAATTAGCATATCTTGGAGGTTAGATGCCTCTTCATCCATTCCAAAAGCAAGATTTGTACCGGGTGCAGAATGAGGTAAGGGTGACTCGACTATTTGAGGGGTTAAACCGCCAATTGCAGGCATATGTGGTATGGGAAAAGAGGTGTTGTCCAAGAGAGAAATTGACCGTGCCAAAGGTCTGAATGAACGACCTGAAGGACCATTCCAGCATTCTGCAATTGCAGCACCCAAATCTTTGGCGAGTTGCTTGGCGTGATCCTCTGGCACAGTGCCCCATGTTGCAACACCGCGGGGCCAATCAGCTGAACTTGCGAGATTGCCACCACTAAATGCACTCACTTTCGTACTTTGATGCGATGAAGTCGTACAGGTTACCATGCAAAGACCATGCAACCACAACCATCGCTCCCAACGGGTAGCAGGTGGGCCTACATCGACCATTTCAACCAAGGTTTGGAATCGCGTACCTCCCGCGAGTGCGGCGGCAACATTGAGGTTGTTAGCGTATGTCCGAGTGTGATTCACCCAAGCGAGACAAGCCTGGTGGATTTCATCGACAAATGCATCGAAATGCGAATCTGCGGGGGCCAGAATTTCTTCGACCAAGTGATGAACATCATCCGAATTCACATTTCCTTCTGATTCCAATTTACGAGCGACTGTGTCAACGAAAATTCGGTTGGACAATAGTGATGATAGTACTGTTCGAACTGCCTTTCTATTTCCAAATCTACGAGCCAAACGATCTCTTGATTCAATCAAGGATGAGGCTCGTTCACCAGAAACACCTGCCGCCACAGCATCACCTGCAGAGCGTAATCTCCACAGTCCCTCAAGGGCCTGTTCAAGCAATACATGTCTCTCAGCATTTCCCACAACTTCGTCTGTAGGGCGTTGTGCCAAATCAGCCCTCCATGGGGCGATGAGACGTGAAAGAAATGAGTCAATGGTCCCAATAGGCGCATCTTCAAGCATCGCTGTGAGTTGGTCAATCAGGCCTTCATGAGTCACCCTTGAATCGCGACGTTTACCTCCATCATCGAGGGTGGGCCCAGGGCGCAATCGATTCAATTCCTTCCAAAGACGATGGCGCATTTCTTCTGCTGCTCTTGTTGTGAAGGTGAGAACAACCACTTCACTGGGCAGCAAACCTTGCCATTGTGTCAAATCTTCACGCTCTGCTAAACCGATTCGCAGAGACCCGGCAGCGAGTGGGAGGGGGCGTGGACCCGGCGGCAATAATCGCGTTGCACGTTGATCGACCGATAGATAATGTTCAATCGCACGACCAACGATGCTCTGTGTCTTTCCAGTACCTGCACCGGCATCCAAAATCAAGTGCATATCGATGGCGAGAGCGAGTCGTTGGCCTACATTCAATTCCATGATTTGTCACCCCCTACAATCGGTGCAAGTCCACAGGCTTCTTTGACACGACACCAAGTACAAATTCCCTCTTCGGGTGTTGCGTGTACTAGACCTGAATCGGCCGCATCTGCGACATCAAATGCTGTGGTCAATCTCTCCATCATCCAAGCTCGGAATGGATCGCTATCCGCTTCGGATTCTTCGCTTGGGAATCTGTGAGTATTATGTGTGAGGGATGTAATCGCGCCCACGCCATTGTCTTCCAATAATTCTGCAAACGCCGGACTGACTTCGACGGTGTGGCTGGTTGATGTTCCGACCTCAGAAATCCCAACACCGATGACGAGATCACCCGGATGTGATATTTCCCAGCATCTTGCATACAAACCAAGTTGCAATTCATCGAACAAGGCTTTTCGATGGCGATCTCCAATTCTGCTCTTCGATGGACCATCGACTGATTTGATGTCACGAATCAAAACCAAGCGTTTTGGTTTCCAATCTGATGATTCTGTCCAATCAAGAGGTGCGATGGAATCATCTCCGCCCTCAAGAGTGACATCAGGAAATACGTCGACTCTATCAATGAAACCTGTCAACTTGATTGTGCGGCCATCGGGATGTGGCAATATCATTCCATTCAAAGACCATTCAATCGAAATGGGAATGGAATTGTATAATTTCATCTCGGCGAGCAGCATGTTTCCAAGGCGACCAGATGGCGACGTTGGTTTTGGCGATGCCAACCAATCCAGCCATGCTTGGCGAGGCATCCCCACAAGGTCGTGGCGGCGTTGAGCAGCAGTGGCATCTTCTCTTTCCAACCATGGAGCATGAACGCCTATGTGATCTAGAATATGCACAAACATGTCATTTACCGAATGACCAGACAGTGCGAGTGAAGTCGAACCAGATGATGAGCGTTCATCACCTTCAGCAAGGGAAAATACTTGCTCAAATAATGCACCTAACGACTGGTGGACGAGGTCACCTCGAATTCTTGCATCGAGGTCTTCCTCTTGTTGTTCCATTCGAGCCGCATTCAAGCGACGCTCTAACCATCCCTGCCGTGGACAAGCTTGCCATCGTTGTAATCGACTTGCAGACCACCGTTTCTGGGAGAATTCCGCACCTCCCGTTAAGCCGTTCCGTTCATCGAAAATAGGCAGGGAGGTTGCACTTGGTCGCAGGGGTCTAGGGTCGATTGCAAGCAGTTGACTTCGACCTGATTTCCCACCTAGAACTGGCCACTGCTCGGCCTCTCGAGGAGGGACCTCACCTGGTGCTCCTCTACCACCTGGCACAATTTTCAAATTCCCCATGCCGCAAAATCGGTCGTGCAATTCCATGCCGAGATATTGCTCTTCAGATTGAACTTCTGTTGGCTGCCTTCGCAACCGATCCTGCATCAATCCAGAATCGAGTGGGGTGGAAATGGACGCTGGACAAAGAGGTGGTGACTGGGGTTGACGATACGCACGTAAAGACAGGCCTGCACGTTGACGTACATCTCGGATTCCTCGGCCAGATAAATGTACCTCAGCCCTTGTCGTACCGGATTCCTGCACCATCTCAATCGTAGCAGGTTTCCACGCGAGATGGTGTCCTCGGGTTCGCTCACCCGATGCTGTTGACCAACTTTCTAGGAAAGAGGGTTTAGAAACTGTTTCAGGAGTATCTGCCCCAGAGTGATTGACGAGCCACTCTGCTAGAGGAGTGGCGGGTTGACAATCATCATCAAGGCCGGTTGCATCAACCAGAATCACTGTCGAAGAGGCATGCATGAGATGGTGAAGTGTGTGCCTTGCAGAACGCAATGGGGAATCGGCACGACACAAATTCATCTCTCTACAATCGGCTTCAGTCAACCACGGCAACTTCTCAGTACGGAATGACCAATCAGATGCTGTGAGATGTGTGAGAATCATGATGTCAGCAGAAATACCCAATGCTTCGTTTGGAGTCAAAATGCGAATATGATCACTGGCTTCCAATGTCTTGGGTGCTTGCAAATCGTCCATCAATCCGAGGAACCCTTCGACCCACTGAGGGCCAACTGTGGTTACGTTGTGCCCCAATATCGATTGTGAAAATCTGAATTTTTCGTGCTCTTCAAGCAACAATTGAACCGAACTGGCATCGTTAATCATTGTCACAGAATCAATGTGTTCTACAAGGAGTGAAATCCACTCATCGCCCGTTGCTGGTGACTCTGGCAAGGGTAGAGCTTGCTTTGTGTAACAACCAATTGAAAATTCATCATTGGCCAAGAGCGTGCGCTCACCCGAACTCAACAGTGGCGACAATCGTTTCAATAGACAAAGGAACCACCATTGGGTACATTCCGCTTTCTTTCCAGCCTCAGCCGCATCTTCCCATGGAGCTGGGTGTGATTCTGATGCCAGAGCATGCAGCCATCGAGATAGAGCCCCATATCCACCTAAAATGTGCCAGGAGCGGGCTAGAGATTCAAGCCTACTTGGGTCCATTTCTGGAACCCAATCACCATTTTTGGGGTGTTTTTCTGAATGCAACCATTGCTCAGTAAATTGCAAACTCTGTTGTGTTCCCACGCCACGAATGCGCGACATAGACCATGCTTCAGTTCCACTTCCAATGGAGGCAATTTCACCAAGCCAATGGATAGATGGCGATGATTTTAGCAAGGATGAATCTGGAGGAGGGCGCAGCCCTATTTCGATGAGGGCTCTCCTCCAACTCTCTATGCGTCCATCTTTTCCGGGATCAATGATAACGGCATTTGAGTGGCTTGGGACAGTATTACTCCAATCTCTTAGTACCTCAATCGTTGTTGGAATATCCAAACCTTTTGTGGGGACCAATAAGCGTGAAACTGAATGTTCTTGTGGTTCAGGTTTCCAAATTTCATGTTCGCTCAACCATTTGGGTATCGTGTCTATTGTGCAAGGATGCACATCCTCAAGAATCGCTCCATGCAACCCCAGTCGATAGTTTCCGATTGGAGCCTCACCGTGCTGACACAATTGATGTAGGTCACTGAATCGATTCAGATTCAGCAGGATGCGCCGATCACTTTTCGACAATGTTGGCATTTGGTCCATCAGAACAATGCCTGCGATTCCAGTCAGAGTGAATGGCTTGGCATCTTGGGATTCAAGTGCATCAATGAGTGAGCGCCTATGCTGTAATGGGTGCGATCCATTCATTTGGCGACCCATTCTGGTCACGATGTTCTCAAATGCAACGATACCGGGTCCATCCCAACTTCGAACATCTTCGATATCAAATGCCTGAGTTAATCTCGCCAAAGCACGAGTTCGTCCCTCGCCCCAGCGATGTTCTGGTGTGGGATGGAGCAATGGGAATTCGCCACCTTTGGCTGCCAATTCACATTCAGTGTGCAGTAAGCGATGTCCTGTGGCATTGAATGGGAGGAGGCGGGGCAAGCGCAAATCAGCTTGCAATGACTTTCTCAGTGAAGCCAAAGTGTGGTGCCGAGAACGATCAATTGGACCAATATCTGCGGACTCTAATCGATTCAAAACTTCAGCCCTAGACGCTTCAGAAGAGTGAATGATTAGAATCGGTTCCAATCGAGGGTCGAGAACTTGATTACGCAATTGTTGGAATAACCAATTCGGAAACTGACCGGGCGGAATATGTTCCAAAGTCAATGTGAAACCCATGATGGATGCCCCGGGAGCGTTGTAGGTTCTCACGGGGGTTCTTGAAGCATTGGAATGAATTACTCTCGACGAACCAATGCCCCAGCTCCTAGAGCGATGAGACCTAGTGGTGCCAAGAAGCCTGGTAACAAGCCTTCGTCGGGTTCAACCCCAGGTTCAATGATAGGGGCTATTTGATTCCACTCGTGAACCACAACCAATGAAAGGTCATCTCCATCATAGGCAGCGGGGAGGGTGATGGCTTGTTCACCTCCCCATTCTGTTCCATCATTTTGTAGTGTTGCATCGAGATCGATGACGGCTCGCACGATGTCGTCGTAGTTCTCCAATCCATTGCCGCCATCTGGGAAATAGCCAGAATGTTCGACTACCATCAGCCGATGAACCCAAGTCAATCCCTCTGGTTCCTCAGGGTGGATGTCCATTTTCCATGTAAGTGTCCCAGTACTGTTGTCACCTGTCCATGTGAATTCAGATTCAAGACCCCATGTTCTGTACTCATGTTTGTCTGCAAACATCTCAGAGTAATCGGATTCCAAAGAATCACCGTTAGGTGCGCTTCCTGCTACGAATCTGTAACCATCGAATACGACGGTTGGAGCAGCTCTCTCCAAGCCGTTTGCAACATCTGCACTGGTTTCCCCATACAGGTCTATCCAGCGTTCATCCCCTGCCTGAGAACCAAATGGATCCTGTGATTCTCCAATGTAACGGTGATGGACCAAAACTGTGGCATCTTCGCCTTCAAGGGCATCCATCAGTGCATGTTCAGAATCTACACAATTTTCACACCACGTTGCAGTGTATACTTCGACGACTTGAGTTGCTGTCATGTCGCCCCCGACAGACAAGGTCGTAGAATTATTCGAGATCCCAGCCAAATCAATCATCTGGCCACCAAGGATTCCCTGATTGGCAATCGTGATTGGGGCACCCGCTTGGACAGGGGCTGGTAGTAACAATGCAACGAACAATAGCAATGTCAAACACTTGCGCATAGACGACCCATGTTGCACTCCGCTCTAAATCATGCGGCACAATGTGTTGATATTTCTTCAGGATATGACCAACTGAGTTGTTCCCTGCAAGGTGTCTTCTTCTCTTAATCCAAACCGAGTGATTTCGATATCGCAAGTGCTTGAACAAATATCCACGCCATTTTCACTCAACGTAGCGATTTCTCCTTCTTCCCAGACAGCATAGTACTCATCTACCCCTGAGAATGAAATTATACAATTTGATTGGTTTCCAATGGTGCATAGGTGTGTTGAATTATCAATTGAAATCTCTGCCCAGAAACCGAAGTATCCCTCCGAGACATACCATTCAATTTCCCCGAAAAAATCATCTAATTCTATGGTGAATAGGTCATCATCTGTATTTGCCGATACGGAATCAGGGTGGTCGGTGGCAAGATACGTGGCATTCCATGCATCAGCAGGGCTAGAACCGGTAGGGTCAGCCCATATCCAAGTACAGAATTCTGGTTTCGCAGTCGAATTAATTGCAGCATTACGTGTTTGATCGTCCAGGAATGCACCTTCTTTTGAGTACACTACACACTGTATTGGTAAATCCGAATATACCTTACTAGTCATTCCAGCAGATTCAGTGATTGTGTATATTGAAGTGATAAAAAATAAGTCACCCTCGATTTGATACGAAGAATTTGTAATTTGATCTATGTTTTGTTCGTCCCAATGAAAACCTGAAATTAGAGTTTGATTTTCTGTGGTCCAACAATACTCTAAGCCTTCAAAATCAGGGTCAGTATTTGACTGCACCCTTGTACCATCTGCATAGAATTCTATGACACGTGGAGTAAAATCAACAAATGTATGCTGCACCCATTCCCCCACCAAACTTTCATCGATGATTTTCGTTTCACATGGCTCAAGTGGTGAATCGTTGTTGCCACCTATTCCATCATCTCCAATACATCCGGCGGAAAATAGCAACATTCCAAACAAAAGTAAGGATTGGAACTTGCGCATGGATGGGCTACGCCCATCCCGTCTCTAAAGCATACGGCTCAAAGTGTAGCGAATGCAGCGATGGTTCTGTCGATGTCTTCATCGGTAATGTGTAGATGAACGACAGCCCGAACCGCAGTGGGTCCAACATCGAGAACGTCGACACCGTGTTCGGCCAATCCAGCCATGATTTGTTGTGCACCGAGTTCCCCATCGACATAGACCATGTTGGTCTGTACACTGTCAAGATCAACCGTGAACCCATCCATGGCGTTCACCGCTTCTGCCAATCTGCGAGCACGGGCGTGATCCTCAGCCAAGCGCTCAACATGATTCTCAAGTGCGTACAGTCCACCTGCCGCGATGATGCCCGCTTGTCGCATTCCGCCTCCAAACATTTTGCGCCATCGATGAGCACGGGCAATGAACTCCGAGGAACCGATGAGGACACTGCCGACCGGGGCGCCCAAACCCTTGGACAAGCAAATGGAAATTGAATCGTAATCTCGGACCATTCGAGCTGCGTCAGTGCCTGTGGCGATGACTGCGTTGAACAGGCGTGCACCATCGAGATGGGTGGAGCACTCATTGTCGTGAGCAATCTTTGCAATGGCGTCCAGCGTCTCTTGTGGATAGCAAGTGCCACCCCCTCTGTTTGAGGTGTTTTCGACACAAACGAGGGACCCGTCTGGGTAGTGCGAAAGACTGCCGTCTGCTTTTCGAATTGCCTTGGCGACATCGTCTGGATTCATGATACCTCGAACAGCATCAACCAAAGCGATTGAACAACCGGAAAGTGTAGCATATCCTCCACCTTCATACTGATACACGTGCGAGGTCGTCTCGGTGATGATTTCGTCACCGGGTGATGTGTGGGTACGAATCGCGACCGCATTGGACATGGTTCCGCTGGCTACGAACAGAGCGGCTTCCTTACCCAGTAAATCTGCGAGGTGGTCTTGCAATGCCTGAACAGTTGGATCATCTCCAAGGACGTCGTCTCCCACAACGGCAGTCTCCATTGCTGCTCGCATGGCCGTAGTGGGCTGAGTCACCGTATCACTGCGCAGGTCAACACGGTCGGAGGGGTGTTCGCGCATGGTTTCCCGTAGACGCCTGACATAAAGCAGTTTCAGATGACCTGTGATTGTAAGAATGACGAGGCGAGAACCTCAAGAACAGTTTGTTGGTGAGAGTTGCATGGCAGACAAAGTGGAGTCTTTCTTGTCTGACAACTGCCCTCCAATGGGCATCTACGAGACGCTGTATGCGTTCAGAGACTCATTCGGCAGTTTCATGGGAAGCGAAGGTACACACCCGTGGTCGCAGGGATTTCCCCTGACAACACCTCTAGAGAAGTTCGGAGGACCTTCACTACCTTCGAGCATCGAGGTCACTTGGGAGGATCGCTTCTATCCCAAGGCATGGGGTCATCCAGCGTTACGCGAGGCCATCGTAGAGTACTACAACTCTCAATACGGATCCACGATTGTGCCTGAGAACGTCATGGTTTTCCCGGGAGGTCGACCTGGAATCTACACCGTGCTTGCATTCCTCAAGGAACATGTTGAGGCGAGGCTGGGAAACATCGAGTGGCCTGCTTACTTGG
>JASLKT010000045.1:0-295 GCA_030747395.1 Candidatus Thalassarchaeaceae archaeon | reverse complement strand
ATTATGGAACAAACCAAAACCCACTACGAGGTCGTTCCCTACACCAAGGAGAACAATTTCCATCCGAACAATGACGCTTACTTCGACCGCGAAGGAGTGGATGCAAAAACGTGCCTCATGCCCGTCATATCCAATCCTCAGAATCCTTCTGGTCAAACACGTTCAGGAGAAGAGCTTCGGGAGTTGATCGCGATGGCTGAGCAGCCCATGAACGGTATACTGCTGGACGAAGCATACGAGATGTTCCATTCTCCTTCGGTGAGTGGAATTGAGTATGTACAGGATTTAGACAATA
>JASLKT010000044.1 GCA_030747395.1 Candidatus Thalassarchaeaceae archaeon | reverse complement strand
TCTGGAGCCCAATCCCGGTCTTGACGGGCCTTCTTTCGTCCGACTGAAAGCCACCAGAAATTGATCAACAAAAGAATGACTGCACCAATCATTCCTACGATGATTTTCCAATCCATGCCTATTCCTCTTCAACCATCGGCGCCCGTTCAGAGAGTAAAATGGAGAGGGGGCGAGTCTCAGGGATTTTGCTGAGAATAATCTTCGCGACAACAGCCATTGGGATTGCCAATACCATGCCCATAATGCCCCAGAGCCAATACCAAAACACAGTGACTAGGAGGAGGACGATTGGGGAAATATCGAGACTTGTGCCAAACATTTTGTTCTCGATGAATTGACCCCAAACCTGCTGATTGATGATTAATACTGTAATCACGGCGATTGCGACCGTTGGATCAAAGAGCAATATGGCAAGTATTGATGGCGGAATCATGGCAATCAGACTGCCAATGATTGGGACATAATTCAAAATGAATGTTAACGCACTCCACAGAAACCAACCCGGCACACCCATGGTGAACAAAATGATGGCCGTCACAAATGCCGTGCCAAAACTGACGATGGTTTTCACTCGTACGTATCGGTACACACCATCGCTCATATCTGCAATCATTTCCTTGAGGTGATCGTTGATTTCAGTTGGATAAGCCGCTGCCACACGAGTGGGCAATGATTCAGCTTCGAAAATGATGAAAATTAGAAACACGAAGACGGTTATCATGAGACTGACAAAATTGCCAATTTCACCGAAGGTTGAGAGCAGTGTCGCTTCTAATTGTTCACTTGACACACTCAAACCTTCTAGTGATAAAGTGAATCCAAGGATGGATTTCCCTTCCCATTTGAGAATTAATTCATCCAATTTTAGGGAATATTCGGGTATGCCTTCTGCGAACGAAGATACATCCTGATACAGCCACATGCCAACCATCATGAAAGCCCCGGCCAGAGCACTGACAACCAATGCATAGGCGGGAAACAATGGTACACCACGATCATTGAGCCAATGTGCTCCCGGTGCCAGTAAGAAATAGATGAAAATCGCAATGATGAATGGTTCAATCACAGAGCGTAAATGAATCAATGCAAGGACGAGAATTGTCAGGAAGATGGCACCATTTGATAGCGTTTTGAGACGTGATTGAAAATCATCGGAAAATTGGCTCATGGTACAAGGTGAACTAGGACGACCTTTCAATTCGCCCCAAGACGACAAAGTGTAGGTGCGCTTTGCTTACTGCTGGAATGGGAGCCACTGATTCTCAGCAACGTCCCACCAATCCACACTACCGTCGGGTTGTTGGCGCCAATGAACACCTGATTCGTCGACAAAAGAGGGCATGCCGTCACTATCCGGGGCTTGTTGGGGTGAATCCCACATGTCCTCTTCCTTCTTGCTCTCGCCGCCCACCATATTGCCTGCGACTAAACCAAGGATGAGGGCAAACACAAATCCACCTGAACCGACCAAAGCAATGGTGGCTGAAAGACTCATGACTACCGGCGTGGGTTCGTATTCATCACCTTGTGATACGGCTGGCCAACGCTCTGAATCACCACTGGCATTGAGAACGTCGAGGCTGGCATCAGGCGCAGGTGGCAATCGGACCACGTTGAGGCCAACCGTGGTCTCGCGTCCCTGTGGACTGGTCAACGTGACCCGAACCTTGTGAACACCAGGACTCCACATCGTGCAATCGAGTATCTCAAGGTCGTCGTAGGAGGTTAGATCCTGAGCGGGATCTGCTACGCCCCACAGAATTGACATCTCAGCCAATTGTGTGTCTTCAGTTGCAACGATTTCCAAATCACAAGGGGTGCCCGATTCTGTGATACGGCCTGTTTGATTGACAATGAATGCGGGTGGTGGGTGTACGTGAATATCAAAGGAAATTGATTCTGTCGCAGTCATTCCTAAGCCGTTTCGATAGTGCTCAATGACGGTATAATCGCCCGCAGGCCATCGACTGCAGTCTAGAGGCGTCTCATATTCTCCTACCAACCAAGGTACACCTTGGATGGATACTGTGCCCCTCACATCGTAATATTCGCCGACCAAATCGGTTGAATCGCGGTGGATAAGGCAGGTGTCTCCTGTGAAAATCCACTCTTCAGATTCCAATGTCATCTGAAGTTGAGGTGGCGTCAAACTGGCCATCAATTCATGGATTCCGAGATCCTCTTCGTAAGTTAACAGTCCAGATTCCAAATCCCAAACGCGCAGTGTGATTTGGAATTCACCATCCGACCACGCTTTAACCGTGGAATTGACAATGAATGATTCGCCGTAATCGATGGTCGTGTTGTTCCAGAAAGAAATGGCCATGTCGCTATCGTCAGCAATCACTTCAACACCGATTGCTGCCATCGGCGCATTGGTTCCAATCGAAGCGATGACGCGGACCAAATCAAGATCTCCATCGTAATTCTCATCAATTGCGAAAGAACCAGTTCCAGCCACGATTATGTGGCTTTCATCCTGTGCACTGGCAACAGTAGCCAACATCGGTAGTAGCATTGCAACCATCAACAAAGTGAGGAGATTGTTGCGCATCAGAATTCACCTCCCTCGTCAACCAATGAATCCTCAAACAGTTCAGATTCATCCAGTTCTTTGTTCGACATTCGAACCGTAAAGAATGTGACGAAGAATACGAACAGAGGCCATACGAATGTGAGTAGACTTGAAGTTGGATTTGAACCCATTAAAGCGAGTTGGCTGCGAACGGCACCATAGGAATCAGAATAACCATCACCGTTGCCATCTGCACATCCTTGTGAATCAATTGTCGAGGTTCCTGCAATTTGTGGGCAATCATCGCGAAGACCACCGATGGGATTGTCGCCAAAGCCATCATCATCTGCATCTGCCCATTGAACGCGATTCTTCGGGAATGCATCGGCTTGACCCTTGGGTGAAGCTTGCCAACCATCGTCAGCATCAGAGTATCCATCGCCATCTGTGTCGGGGCAGCCCAATCTGTCGATGACGGATACACCTGCACTCATCAGTGCGTTGGGACACATGTCAGCCTGATGTCCATCTGGATTGTCACCAAAGCCATCACGATCGGCATCTAGCCATTGAGTGGCATCATGTGCAAATCGGTCACCTTGGTCGGACCAACCGTCGCCATCTGTATCGGTACAACCGAATCGGTCACTTCGACTGGTTCCAGGAGTATCTCGGCAACGGTCACCTTCCAATCCGGTCTGCTCATCGCCAAAACCATCGCCATCGGCATCTTCCCACTGGGTTGGCTCATCTGGGAAGGCATCTGCAGCGCCAGCGGGATGAGGTAGCCACCCCAACTCGATGTTGGGGTCACTGGAACCATCGCCATCGGAATCGGGGCAACCCCATCGGTCGCGTGAACTGGTACCGGGTGTTGTGACACAAGCATCAGGTCGCCAAACATTTTCTCCCTGATTGTCACCATAACCATCGCCATCCACGTCGTGCCATTGAGTCGCACACAACTCGCCACATATTGCATTCAATCCACCCGGGAATGCATCTGCAAATCCTTCTGGATGGGCTGGCCAATCAAGATCTGGATTAGAATATCCATCGCCATCGGAGTCGGGACAGCCGTAGCGATCATACATTGACGAACCGGGTCTATTCATACATGAATCCGGTTCATTCCCACTGGCATTGTCACCGAATCCATCTCGGTCATAATCGGACCACTGAGTCGCGTCATCACTGAAATTATCGGATTGCCAATCACCTTCACCGTTGTTGTCGCCATAGCCATCACCATCTGTATCCCACCATTGGGTTGGATTGTCTGGGAAAGAATCTGCATTGGTTCCAGATGCATTGTCACCAAAGCCATCTCGATCTCGATCGGCATGTTGTGTTGGGTCACCAATGAATGCGTCAGCATCATCGTATTCCCATGTCCAATTGCCACTTGGGTCCGACCAGCCATCGCCATCCGTGTCTGGACAACCCATGCGATCTTGTGAAGAAAAACCAGTATCTAGAGGGCAGAAATCTGGCATAGTTGCGTTCTCAACATATTCGCCCACACCCATTTCTTCATGGGAATCGTTCCATTCCCCATCAGCCCAATTGTCACCATAGCCATCGACATCGTAATCAGACCATTGGGTCGCATCTTCCCAGAAAGCATCACCACCATCAGCAGTGGTCCAAACTGGACCCCATTCCCCCCATTGGTCAGGATCTGACCAACCGTCATTGTCACGGTCTGGGCAACCATAGCGGTCCTCAAAGGAATCGCCCCACTCTGTCGAGCAGTGATCGCCGTTCACCCCATTGGAGTTGTCTCCGTAGCCATCATGGTCTAAATCGGCATGCTGGCTTGGTTCATCGGGGAATAAATCTCCAGTATTGGACCAGCCATCACCGTCATTGTCTGGACATCCAAATTTGTCCTCGGTAGAAGTTCCATAGGTGTCATCACAGTCATCATCACGATCGGGGAATCCGTCATCATCGGTGTCTCGATCATATTCATCAAGGGTGAATGTAATCGTGTACTCAATTTCATCATTACAATTCGTGTCATCACCGGAAATTTCGACGTAGAAACTGTCCGTGCTACTGGCTGGAGTTTGGAGTGTTACCGATGTGGGGCCATCATTGTCAAAACCGGAATGACTGATTTGGTTTCCAGCCGAATCCTTGAGGCGAACATCACCTTCCCAACCATCGGTGAAAGCACCGAATAATGTGCAGATTCCTGTATCTGGGTTACTCATTTGTCCAGATACGGTGACTTCGACAATGTCTCCATTGATGGCATCAACCTTCCAAAAATCTCGAGTATCTCCACCATGGGAACAGCCATCACCATTGCAAACCCATTCAGTATAGGATGTGCCTGGCACGGCGACGTTGGCTGAAGCCATGTCATCATCGCCAATCACAGAAGGGATGCATGAAAGCACCATGCTGATGATGATTGTCAGGGCGAGGGCGCGCTTCGGAAGCGAACCTTGGGGGGTCATCGGGTGCCGGAGGCACCCGCGCACGTAAGGCTGTTGCGCCAACGCAAAATCCTTGAAAATTCAATAATTGCAATCAGACTTGGGTATCTTCATCAGGTCCCCAATCAGATCGGGTTCGATTGATTCCGAACCTCTTGGCAAACAAGAAACGGAAGTTGAGCCAACCGTCACCCCATGTGTTGATTTCTGCATCACCAACACGAATGCGGTATGGAACGCTAATCTCGACTGCCTTCTTGCGACCAAAACAACGGCGTGCATTGATTTTCATTTCCTCCGAGAGAGGCATACCGTCATGTGTAGGTCGCATCTTCTTATTTTCCATGATGTTCTTCCAGAAAACCCACATTCCACTCTGCGAATCATGAATACCATACCAGAAGAGCATGCGAGCTGTTGCGGAGAGGCCCCAGTTGCCAAATCCGTGCAAGCCTGACATTGCGCCGTCTTCAGCGCGTCGTAGTCGGTCACAAGTGATGAATTTGAGATCATCTTCAACGAGTTTGCGAACCAAGCCAGGAACTTCTTCACCAGGATATGTGCAATCAGCATCGAGGGTGACAATGATGTCACCGGGAGCCAGTGCAAAACCTGTGCGATAAGCTCGCCCATACCCCTTTCGAGGCTCCATTACGACCCATGCACCCTCTTCGGCGGCTAATTCTCGAGTGCGGTCGGATGAATTTCCATCTACGATGAGAAAATCGAGTTTTTCGCACCAACCATCATTCGGAATTGATCGAATCGTATCGACAATTGCTGCTTCTTCGTTTCGTGTCGGAATGACGACCGTTACGTGAACGGGTAGTGTATCTGCCATGACGTCCCCACCTCTCCGACCCAGATTACCGATTTGAATGCAACCGTTACCGACTTAAACCGGATTCATTGAAAAATGGGGGCCTTACAGGCCCCACTGGAGGGTGTGACTTGCATATCGCGATGTTGTCCGGAGAATACCCCCCACGATGGGGTGGAATGGGCTCGACGGTGTTCCATCTTGCAGGGGCCTTGGTCAAGCAAGGACATCGTGTCACTGTGATTACGCGACGCGACAAAAGTGTCGAACGGAATCCGAAAAAGATACCTCAACAAAAGGGTGTTTCTGTTCTCTCTGTAAAATGGGCGCCTTTGCCAATGGCATTTACTGTATCTTACGGGAAATGGGCTCTGCGTGAACTCGTACGAATTCATCGTAAAGACCCGTTTGATGCTGTTCACGTACATGCGCCAATGATTTCGTGGAAAGAAAAACAATATCGAGAAGTGAGAGAAAAAGTTGGCCCAGTCATCACAAGTTTGCACGGTTCTTGGTTGGGAGAACGAGATGGAATGACGCGTGCAGCAAAGCACGGTGAATCTGCGGTTTGGAAAAATCCGAATGATCTTGCCATTCTATTAACGGCCAAGCACTATGCAAAATATGAGCGTGCAGCGGTTCGTGCCTCGACCCTCTGTGTAGCCAACTCCGAGGCCACAAAGGCTGATTTCCAAGCCAGATACGACCCCCCTGAAAACTGGCGTTGTGAAGTGGTTCGATGGGGAGTGGACACGAACATGTTTGTACCCCTAGATTGTGATCATGAAGATACGATGCTCGCCCACGAAGATATGCGCAAGCGATATGGTGAACCTGACGAAAACGCATTGACCGGTTCTGCCGAAACTGATACGCCTCTGATTTTGGCTGTGGGTCGTCTGGTCGCGCGCAAGGGATACAGAACCCTGCTCAAAGCCATGCCTGGTGTCCTTGAAGCCTATCCTGGTGCTCAACTCGTTATCGTTGGGCGCGGTCATATGAAGCGTACTTTGGAACGACAAGCGAGGCGAATGGGTGTGGCTGAATCTGTCACTATTGAACCCAGTTTACCTTTCGAACAATTGGCACAATTGTTCCGAAGTGCAGATTTAGTTGCATACCCTTCATACTACGAAGGACAAGGTTTGATTCCGCTTGAAGCAATGGCAAGTGGAACACCTGTCGTGACTGTAAACGATGGACCTCTGCCGGAAATGGTTGATGAGACGGTCGGCGGCTTGTTCGATATCAATCACCCTGAAACATTGTCGGCAGCCATCAATGAACTGCTCAATAACCCCGAACAGAGAGAAGTGATGGCTGCGAATGGACGACGTCGCGTCCTCGACGAATACACCTACGAGTTGAACGCTGAACGATACGCTGAATTTTACGTATCAGAGGATTAAACATCGTCAAAATCACTCATTGCAGGAGGAGCTTCTGCAGACATATCTGGATGTTTGGGCGCTGTTTCTTCATCTCCCAAATCGAACCCTTGACCTGTGCCGAGCCCACCACCCCATGATTCAATCAATTCGAGATCGGCGGCCAATTGTCGCTTGCTTCGGAGAACAAACAGACCACCAATCAGGGCAAGAATGAGAATGATTGCGACCAAGGCCACGACACCGGTAGAACCCAGCAATCCGAAGACGCCGGAAATTCCAGATGCTTCATGAATTTCCAATTGCTCTTTGACGACGTTGGATGACATGTCACCATCTAGGGCCCAAACTTCCACACTCGCCCATTGCTCAGCACTGGGTTTGGTGGTCATTGTAGCGGTGTAAATGCCATCGCCAGCAATGGCGTCATTGCCAGCACCATCATCATACATTGAGAAATCATCACTGTTGGAGCCGAACGACACACGTCCCTGTACACTGCCTTCCATTTGTGTGGTCCCATCCGCATCTTGCAAGAAAACAGTGACGACGAAGGAATTCTTTACATCGGCTTCAAATTTGTCGAGATTGACTTCAAGTTGCGATAGAACGGGATTCGATGCACCGATTGTGATGTTCACCCACGCTATATCCATCACACCTCTTGAGTCACGTACTGTAAGCGTGAAAGTGGATTGGCCTGGTGGGAACCAAGAGGTGAAATTGACATCATTTGCCACTTCAATGGAACCACTGGAGGTCACTTGATGCCAGATATACTGGATGATGTCATCATCAGCATCCCATGACTGTGAACCATCGAAAACAATTGCATCTCCCGGTGTGATATACATCCCTTCGTCGAGCGACGAAATGATTGCATGTGGTGCGGTTGGGTTAACATGGAGAATCTGATTGTGGATCCGAGTCTTGCCTGTTGAATCCGTCAGGTTGAATGTAAGGTTGTGTACTCCAGATGGTAAATCGTCATTGTACCAATATTCTGTGGTTCCATTTTCGACGATGAGCCCTTCCAAAAGGTCGCTGGAAATGTTGACCCAGAAGTCATCTCCATCTGCATCGAATGAACCTCTGAAATCAAACAGAACGGGTCCATCGCTCTGGACCTCAATGCCAGGGACTGGGCTGGTTAATACCAACACAGGAGCGCTCTCTGTGACATCGA
The DNA here is from genome assembly GCA_030747395.1 of Candidatus Thalassarchaeaceae archaeon. Taxonomy (GTDB): domain Archaea; phylum Thermoplasmatota; class Poseidoniia; order Poseidoniales; family Thalassarchaeaceae; genus MGIIb-P. The sequence goes on along the minus strand of JASLKT010000044.1, from coordinate 5,126 downwards.
CTTCAATACTTGAAATCGAAGGTGGATTGACGCCATCGTCGACAGTGAAAGTGAGCGTTTGTTGTCCCGCAGGTAAGCGGGTGGAAAGTGACCAATCAGTCCCCAATGCACCGTTAATGAGGCTTGAATCCCAGCGAACTGCGACATTGTCTGGATTGACAACCTGACCATCTTCACAGATATGGGTAGCAGCCCAATCATCGCTATAATCGGCACAGGATAGATCCCAATCTCCACTGCCTTCGGATGCAAAGTTGTGAAGCACGCTTGAGTCGGTTGAGAAATCATTGTGACTGGAAATCATGGCTGTAGAAGGGGTGTTCTCGACAATTACCGTTTGTGTCAGTGTTGACCAAACATCGAGATGCTCGACTCGGTCATCACTCAAAGACAGTGTAATCTCATGCGTTCCAGCAGGAAGACGGCCCGCCCAAACACCATCTCCATCATCGAACATGGCACCGAGTAAATTGCTGGACCAGCGATAGATGATGGGGTCACCTTCGGGGTCGTATGAACCAAAAGAATCGAGTTGGACTGTGTATGCAGAGGTGTTGCCCAATCTGGTGATTGTGAATACGGGATGTGGTAACTCATTGACCAATTCAATCTGATAAATCAGGTCGACCGGTGTATTGACGCCATCGGTAACTGTAATTGTGTAGGTAAAGGATGTCATCGATTCTGCGGCATCGAGGAATGTTGTATTCCACTCCATCGCACACGGCTCTATCGCACCATCGCCGGACCTGTATGAGACATCGATTCCACACAGAATTATGTCACCTTCTGGATCGGTGGTTCCAGTCATATTGATGTGAAGTGCTGCGGTTCGGAAGAGCCGCAGTGCCCCATCCATATCGACACCAGGGTCAGTGATGATGTCAATGACTGGAGGTAAATTACGCAATTCAATTTCGCGACTCTCATTGGCACAATTCCCCTGATCATCACACGCCTCAATGGTAATCATATGAAGGCCATCCGAGAGAACCAAACCATTGCCATCGTTCACTGAGAATATATCGAGATTGCTGAATTGGCCATCAATACTGCTGGTCCATGTGAATGTAATTGGATCATCATCCAAATCCCAAGTTTCCGAGGCATTGAATACAACAATAGCACCGCTGCCGAATACATCCTCGTCAAGTGGTGTATCCCAGATGATGAGTGGTGCCTGATTGTTCAGTGTAATCTCACAAATGACTACTGGAGAAGTGAAGTTGGGTATGCGATTGACTGGAATAGGTGCAGAGGTGCCTGAATCTGCCCGTTGGCCATCGTATTCACAACCAACCCAGTATTCAGTCCAAGCCCCAGAACCTAACCAGCTGGTCTGTTGAGCTGAGAAGGGACCAAGGATGAGACCCCCACTGTATGGAAGTGTGTGTACTTGAGCGGATTCAACCTGATCGAACGAGAGATTGAGAACAGCATTCGGCAATCCATGACTGTTCTGGTTTGTGGCCCACACGTGCATGGTCCACATTTCGTCTACCTGACTACCGACACCGACATTCAACAATCCAATATCTGCAGAATCAATCCATCGAAGCGTGCTCGGCTGGCCAGTCATGTCGAACGTTACAGAGGAGCCTTGAATCGAATGCGACATGTTGACTGTGGAATCTCGGATGTTGATTTGACCCGTACACGCAGAGACGTCGACACCATCCGATACCACCAGATGCAAATCTGTCAATTCTAGGCAATTGGCCCCACTCAGAATCACATCGGAGAGAGAACTTGTGAGTGCGTCGCCACTACCATCCCAAGCAAGTCCACTGTGGGTTCCATTGAGGCGGACACCTGAGATGTGAGCTTCGGTATCGGTCAATTGAACAATGGGGCCGGTTCGATTTGCTTGGACATCCAAACCGTGAATGTCTACCCAGCCATCGAAAGTGAGACCGCCATTGTCGATTTCAACTGCGAGCCCGCTGTTGCCGGGATCGGTAACCGCAAGGTCATAGAATTGTAAATCGATGCTCTTCTCGATATGAACACCACCCCATGCATCATTGGTCGATGAACAACGTGTGCAAGAGACGTTCTTGGTTCCAGAAGTGGCATCATTGGATTTTTCGAAGGAAAGGCCGACACCTTGAGCGGGAATTGGAGCAAGATTGCCATTATTGGCACTGATTAAATCAAACAATTCGACGTTGCTTGAATCAAATACGCGTAGACCATTGAGACCATTGTCTGTGACGGTAATTCCAGATACATCGGGGTGTGACTCATCGACATAGAGCCCGTGACCAGTATTGTTGGTTGCAGACCATGTGTGTCCTTGCAAACTAGCCTTGGATAGATGAATCCCGTCGCCAGGACTTCCTGTGACACTGATGTTGCGGAATTGGCTGGCCCAATTTGCACTTCGAAGGAATAAACCGGCGCGGTCATTATTGCTGATGCCAGTAGGATTTCCGCTGTCCACAATCGTCAGATTATCGACGATGGTTGCTGAATCAATCATGTATCCTTTGAAGCCGTTACATTCGTTGTTCAAGGCGCGGGAGTTGCGAATATCCACGCCGCTGGTGTTGACCCCTATTGCGTGATAACACAGTCCGGGGGTCTTGGCCCCGATGCCACCTGAATCACGTACTTCCAAATTGTCAAAAATGGCATTCAATGGGGAATTGTAGTTTGAATGGTTGTATTGTTCAACATAGACACCGCGGTACATGCTGTTGGTCACGGTCGTGTCCCAAAATGTCGGTCGGGTACTCACGGTTTCGCTAATGTGCTGAACCCAAATTCCATTGTCTGAACGATCAACGCTCACATTGTCAAACAGCACGACGCTGTCTTCAACCCAAATACCCGCAGACAACCAACCACCGGTCCCAACCGCTGAAATGTTGCTGATGACAAGGTCGCGCAAGAAGCCAGAGGAATCACCCCACATGTTGACACCTCGAGTGGTCAGATTATCGAAGGTCGCACCTAGAATCAACGGATTACTGCTCGCACCAATGGATAGACCGATTCCGTATCGATTGTTGATTGAAGAAGAGGACACGTCTTGTCCACCATCCTGAATGGTGAGACGCTGAATGGTCGGGTCGGCATTGTCAAAGAGATCGATGCCCACATAATCGGGGTTCTCGATGTAGACATCGTTCAATGTCGGATTGCTATTGTAGACCGTTATACCCCATTCAGCATGCTCGATGGTGAGGAAATTGATGACACTACCTCGACCTCGACTGGTGGCGTTGAATTGGATGCCTTCGTGAGCGACTGCATCCCCTGAACGAGTGATTGTAGCCGGGCTAGACGAGGTGCCAGTCACATCGAGTTCTCCTTCGACATAGAGGCGAATGCCATCGTCAAACTGGATGGTAGCTCCAGCATCGATGATGAGAGTGTCACCAGCGGCGACCGTGTAATCGCTAGTCAGTGTCATGACCCCTGACCAAGTGGTGGTTGCTCGACCTTCAGTGGGCAAAGAATCTGTAGAATCTAGAGTGGTTGGAGCCAATGGTACCCAACTTGCGAGTAACAGAACGGAAATGAGGAGCATGACGCCCTTTCCACGTGTCACCATGGCATCGTGCGGCTCCCCATCCCATTGAATGCTTTCGGCCTCCGGTTTGCCCTCCTAAGGAGGGCTAAACCGAATTTTCAGAGGGCTTTATGCAACTTTATGGTCAGAGAACGGGCTGCACGAGGGCACTCTGCTCGACGGAATCGAAGGATTGCTTCTCGCCAATATGCAAGCCTTTGATTGGGTTCCAATTCACCTTGCCAATACCAGAGAAGGGCATCTAATCTGCGCCCAGCAGCCTGATCCAATGGCAAAGGCATGGCTCGCAGGTTCTCCAACGTGGTTGCTGCACCCGGCGGATTGGAACGGGCTTGAGCCTGAACAAGGGCCAGTCCAAGGGAAACGTGCTGGAGTGTTTCCGGGGTTCGCCCGACCAGCCGACGCATCGCACCTTCCGCCTCCAATCGCTTGGGGCTGTCTGGGTCAGAGAGATGCAAAGCCTCGATGTGAGATAATCTATCGATGAGGGGATCTTCACCATCCGCTAGTTCGGTCAAATCGTTGCGAACGGATACGGCAGTATCTCCATCTCCACGGAGCATGGCAATTCGATGGCGTAAAATGGCGAGAAGGACAATGGCTGAGCGCTTTTGTGAATCTTCTAAATTTCCAATATTGACATTGGAAAGGCCCTTCTCGACGGCATCTAAGTCACCTGTTTCATCTGGTAATCGATCATCAATGAGTGCCGCAAGTCGCGATAAATACATCTGAGCCGATTCGGACTTTGAGGCTGAGGATTGTGCTTTCTTTTCTGCCTCTTCTGCTGCGGAGATTTCACCCTGAGACCTGTGAAGGCGGGCTAGCAGGGCATGGTCCGGAGCAGGGAGGGCACTGAGATAATCTGCAGCAATCTGTGATTCGCCCCGGTCGAGAGCGAGTTTCGCAGCCATGCGTCGCAACGCATGTGCGTTTGGTAGCGCGTGTAGAACGTCGTCTAGGAGGGCGGCGGCGGCGGCACTCTCGGACAGGATTTGCTCAGAGTTTTCGATGATGAAATCAATGGTATCCTCACCAGCCAACGTTCGATGATATGCTTCAAACCAACGCGCTTCTCCATCCTCGATTGTTGACCAACGATCTGCTGCTTGACGGTGGATGTCTTCCGGTGCATCCCAAGCCACTCTGCGAACGTTGCGAATCAGGTGTTGAACTTCGACACGACCGTTTGGCCAGCGCAATAGGGCAGCATCATCCAAGGGATCGATATCAATCGCATCAAGATGTGTCGCCAGAATTGGACGAGGTTCCGCACAGAGTGTGTCGAGGCTGTCCCTCTCACCATCAGCCAATCTGGAGAGAACGGTTTCCTCAACAAATGCCTGGACAGCATCACTGGCCTCGGGAAGGTCATCGGAAGGCGACCATAGATGCAGAGCAAGCGGATGCCCATCAAGCGCCTCACAAACATCCGAGGCTACCTCGGAATCCACGCTGTCTCCGAGCAATTTTTGACCGGCCTCTGCATCAATCCCTGTGAGTGTGATGGCATTGTCAAACGGACATGGTGCGCGCATTCCTATCGCGACTCGAGACTTGGCCTCAATCAAACCATTGAGAAGTGCGT
>JASLKT010000043.1 GCA_030747395.1 Candidatus Thalassarchaeaceae archaeon | reverse complement strand
AATTCGATTGGGCACTTGAAACAGAATTGACAACTTCAATCATACAATCTAAATGACCGATATCTGATGCAAAGAAATAGATTGAACCATTGGATGGAACGAGAACACTTGGATCGTTGCAAGTCACATCCCAATCATTGGCTTGATCACCATCAAAAGTGGGCTCCAACCATCTCCCTTCTCCAACGAAGATGTGTTCGGGAGGAGAATATGATAAATTTGAGATGGGAATAAAACATTCAATGTCTCCATCATTGATGACCTCTATTTGTTCGCCAGAACAAGGTGGCTCAGGTTCGGGTTCGGGCTCAGGTTCTGGCTCGGTCTCGGGTTCAGGTTCAGGAGACGAAATATCATCACTGGAATCTGTTGTCCGTGCCTGAAATGTGCCAACACCAGCAAGACCGCCTAGAAGGAGCAACGCCACAAGCAATGCGGGCAACAACCGATTTGGCTCTTCAGTCACATTGTGCGCAAGACGCCGGAGGAGATAGCATTCTCCCTTCGGGCAACCTCATGACCTGTGACTCCTTGGAGTCACTATGCGGGTCGTGATTACCGGAGCGGCGGGCCTCATAGGGGGTATCGTTCACGACCATTTGTCATCACTTGGCCACGAAGTCATCGGGATTGATCGACCTCTGAATGATTGGCTGTCCGCTGGCAGGAACATCGATGATGAAAATGCCCGGAATCGAGTCGCAATTGAAATGGATTTGACGGCGGTTTCCGATGAAGAGTTGTGCGCTGTTCTCGAAGGTGTTGATTGTCTAATTCATCTGGCAGCTGATGCAAATCCCTCCAATGATGATGCTTCAATGATGCGCAACAATATCGAGCCGACCACCGCTATTTTCCGATGCGCGAAATCATCTCATATCTGTCGTGTGATTGTTGCCTCAAGTGGGTTGGCACAAGTTGGGCTTGAATCCTTGTTTGCGGAAGGTGGTCCGATGTATGGTCGCTTGATTCGGGTAGAAGATGGCGTGTCTCCGACTTCGACATATGGTGCTTCAAAGATCTATGCTGAAGTATTGGCTGAAATGCATGCGAGAATCCACGGAATGGAAACTATCGCCGTGCGCATTGGAACGGTCATCCCTGATGAATCCGAACACTGGCGCCGAGGAGGGCGATTGCAAGCAACGGCGTTTTTGGCTGAAGATGTGCGCCGATTCTTCCAAGCCGCAGTGGAACAACCATTGGATGGACACCTTTTGACGGCTGCCCAATCTGATTCACCGGGGAGATTCCTCGACCTTGAACCGGGTCTTTCTGTACTAAATTGGTTACCTATTTCATGGCCGAACAGTGCAGAGAATCTGCAATGAACCTGCTTGACCTCGGACCGCATATGTCCGACTCATTCACATTGGGAATTGATGTCGGGACCAGTGCCACCAAGGTACTCTTACTCAAGACCGATTCAACATGGGAAATGGATGTGTGGCCCTCAACAGAAGGGCTATGGGAACCTCTCCGAAATTGGTTGGGAAACCGTGGTCAATACATCACACGAGTTGGCATCACGACTCACGGTCCTTCAGCCGTTGTTATCCGCGATGGAGGACTATGTGGCCGGATAATTCCGTGGCACGAAACATTGCCCGAACAATGTGAAAGGCCAACTGAAGGAGATCAACGCTTGCCCCCCACGCGCGCATGGGTGCCAGCAAGACTGGCTCAATGGGAATTGGAAAATGGACTCATTGGAAATGGTATTGCAGTTCAACTCAAAGATTTCCACAACTGGCAACTGACCGGAATCATTGCGAGAGATCGACGCTCGATGAGGGGATTTGGTGGAGAAGGTCATTTCTATCTACCACAGAGTGTGATTGGTCAAGTTACTGAAAAGGGTTCAGCATTATCTGGAATTGGTGAAGGTGCAGAGGTAATCTGTGGATGTGATGACTTGACAGCAGGAGTCATCGGACTAGGTGTCAATGCAAACGTTCTGTTCAACCTTGCAAACACAAGCGAGCATGTTGGAGTTGTAGATGGAGTGGCTCAAGAGGGTATGAGTTGGTTACCACGCATTGGACAATTACCTGCGCTTAGTTACAATGCGACCACACACGATGTAAATTCTGACTTCAAAGAAAGAAATCAATCAATTCAGGGACTCCGAAACAAATTCTCTCCAAGAGAAATGTGGATTGGGGGCGGATTCGCGATGAATCCTGAATTGGTGGAGGCACGTGATGCAATTTACAAAGCAGGCCAGGAAGTCAGTGTACTTGGTATTGCCAAACTAGCGAGAAGGCGTCCTTTGGCAATTATCTTCGGTGCTGGAAAAGTGGGCCGGGGATTCTTGGCACAACTCCTGAACCGTGCAGATTGGGATTTTTCATTGGTGGATTCATATGCCGAAACCGTAGAAAAATTGCGGGCGGAAGAGGACTGGGGTGTATACAATCTAACAAGTGGTACTACCGAACGATTGAGAGCCCGAGAAATCATGCATATCGATGAAAATCTCGATGGATTACTGGGCAAGGCCGATCTTGTCCTAACCTCGATGGGAGCCAACCAACTTTCTGAATGGGCCAACATGATTCGCAAACCATTGTGCAACCGATTGAAAAATGGAGGTTTGGATCTTGTATTGGCTGAAAATCACCCTAGGCCAGCCACTGCTGTTCGTGATGCATTACTCAGTGGAGCCAATGAAGAAGAAAAAAGGCTCATTGATGGCAATCTTGGCATTGCTCAAGCGCAAGTTCTGAGATCCTGTATTGAACCAACGGACCAGCAACATCCACTCACGATTCAGGTACAAGATCACTGGACACTACCTCTAGATGGAGATGCGCTCCGAACCAATATCAACATCGATGGGTTTGAACCGAAACCAAATTTTGAACGCGAACTCACGCGCAAACTGTTCACCTACAATTGTGTCAATGCGATGGTGTGTTACATCGGTCACCTCGCTGGATACAAATGGTTGGCAGATGCAGCGAATAATCCGATGATTGCAGAACTCGCCCTTCAAGCGGGAAGGGAATCCTCAGCAGCATTGGTCGCTGCCTATGGTTTTGATGCGGATGAACAACAGATGTGGTGTAATCGTGCATTGGCGAAATATCAAGACAAAACCATTCGAGATCCAATCGAACGAAATGCACGAGATCCGGTCCGGAAACTCGGTCGCTTTGAGAGATTGTCTGGGCCAATTCATCTCTGCATAGAACAAAAATTGCCACACCAAACACTGTTGATTGGTGTGGCCGCTGCACTTCGATATCCAGGTGCAACAATGGATGAAACTCTCCCTACGGGAGAGGCTGAGATGAGATTGGAATCTCTCCTTGCTTCTGAATCAATTTGATAGGTGGTCGCAGACCTTGCGGGTGCATGGCTCCTCCCGATACCTCCGATGAAGAAGACGAGGATGTCGAAGAATCATCCAGAGGACCGCCTACCCGTGGACCTCCCACCAAAGGACCCCCCTCTCGTGGCCCACCGGTTCGCAGCCACCCATCTGGGCCACCATCTGGGCCACCATCTGGCCCGCCCTCGGGCCCCCAAAGTGGACCCCCTAAAGGGCCACCATCTAGGGCTCCCTCGACCGAAGCGTTCCAAAGTCCGGAGCCTGAACCTGAATCAAAGCCAGAACCCGAACCCGGACCTGAGTTGGAAGCGGAAACTGAAGCCGAAGCAGAACCTGTGGAAGAAGCACCCAAGAAACGAGGGCCACCTAGTCGTGGGCCTCCGGGACAGAGGGGGCCGCCTGCACGTGGGCCGCCTGGCCGGCGCGGACCCCCCACTGGAGATGCGCCATCAACAGAAACTTCTGAGGCAACGACGTTTGATGCTGCACTTGCCCGAATGACTGGACAAGAGAAAGAAGTCATTGTCGATGCTGATGAGTTGGCAGCTGAACATGCCGCAGAAGAGGCTCAAGAAATTGCAATTGTTGTCGATGAAAACGACAAGTGGGAAGAGCCAGAAGCGGAAGAAGAACCGTTGCCTGAAATCGAACCTCTACCCGATGAAGCTGCTGAAGGTAGTCGATATCCCAAACTCAAGAAAGCCAATACGGGACGCCTAAAGGATGCGCCCCTGAAAGGCCATATCGTCCCACATACTCATTGGGATCGAGCTTGGTATTTACCATTCCAAAAGTATCGTTATCGGCTTGTTGAATTAGTCGATGATTTGTTGGACCTAATGGAAAACAATCCCAAGGCCTATCCATCGTTCGAATTGGATGGTCAAACTGTTGTCCTTGAGGACTACCTTGAGGTCAAACCCGAAAATGCAGAACGAATTCAGAAGTTGGTCAAGAAAGGTAGACTGAACATCGGACCTTGGTATGTGCTGCCCGACGAATTCATTGTCGGTGGAGAGGCATTGGTTCGCAACCTCATGATGGGGCACCGAACGGCACAACGCTGGGGTGGACGTTCAGAAGTCGGATATGTCCCCGACCCATTTGGTCACGTTGCTCAGTTGCCAGCAATTCTGAAGGGTGCCGGGCTAGATTCTTTCATATTCACACGAGGGGCAGGACCGTGGATTCAAGAAGCGGGTGGCGTGTTCAATTGGTATGCTAGTGATGGAAAATCGAAGGTTTTGGCCGTTCAACAAGTTCCAGATTACCCTAATCTAATGGCGTGGGGCTTTGAAGAACGTCCACTCGACAGAAAGGACGGACTCGACGTCAATATCGATACGGCGATGGAGCGCATGCAGCGGCTCCTAGACAAACATGAATCACTTGGGTGGAAACCCGAAGTGTTGCTATTTGGACAAGGTAGTGATCACACTCACCCTCAACCAACATTACCCATGCTGATTGGCAAAGCCAGTCAAAAATTCAACGGAAAAATTAAGTTCGAACACTCATCATTTCCAGCCTACATCGAAGCACTGAAAGGCTGGCTCGGAAAGAAGAAAATTTTCCGATATCAAGGTGAATTGCATTCGGGATGGGACCGCAATATTCTCTCTGGAGTGTTCAGTGCAAGACTGTATCTCAAGCGATTGAATGATCAGACAATGCGTGTGCTTAGAGACCGAATCGAACAATTGAGCGCCATTTCATGTGCGCATGGTGGACGATTCCGAGGCGAGCGTTTGGATTTGGCTTGGCGTGAAATTCTCCGTAATCATCCACACGATGACATCTGTGGATGCAGTGTAGATGAAACACATGATGACATGGAAGTTCGCTTCACACATGCACAACAAGTGAGTGCCATGTTGGAAGAAGATTTGAGAATGGAATTGCGTGAACAAATGGACCTCAGTAATGAAGACCGCGATGCTGTTCCCGTATTGTTACACAATCCATTGGCTAAAGCTTGGTCTGGGTCGCTAATGATTGATTTGGCTGTACCAAAATTCCGTTGTTGGCTAGACCATGGCTTGCCTGTCAAAATCGAAATGGCTGCACCATCCGGTGATTGCTTGATTCATACATCAGGACTGCAGATAACACCAAAGTCATGGGATTTACATGTCCATTATGACAGAGTAGCCAACGTAGAATTGCCCCGGGTTATTGGGCGTATTCACGTTCATCGACTGCCCCCTGGGCTTTCTGTCGCACACATATTGCCGGGCAGAGGTTCGATGAATTTACCAGCCGAACCAGTCAACCTCGGCGGAGAGTTCGGGCGCACAGATTGGATGGACAATGGCCTTGTCCGAGTATTGTTCCGTGCTGATGGTCGCTTTGATATCATGGACCACTCGACAGGACGACACATTGTGGGCGCGGGGCGACTTGAAGATTCAGAAGACGCCGGAGATTCCTATGATTGGTCCGCTGGAGGACATCCTGTGCCACAAGCAGCAGGTCGTGGTTCAAAGATGGCTGAGCGCGTCTTGGCGACAGATGAGAGATTCGCCGACACTGATGAAGCAAACCGACAAGTCTACCTAACGATTGAGCAACAAGACGATTGGACAGCAACCGTTCGCCTTCACATCGCTTGGGCCCTACCACTTCGATTTGACAATGCAACGCAGAAGCGCAGTGAAGAAATGGAATGGAATACAATTGATCACTACATTACTTTGCGAAGTGGCCACGCCATGGTCGAAGTTGAAACATGGGTCAATAATGCCTGCGAAGATCATCGATTGAGATTACATGTACCCACGGGTGTGGATGCAAAGAAGGTACACGCTGGTGCTGCCTTCGATGTTGTTGAGCGACCTGCCAATTGGCCGCACCTTCCAGATTGGGAACAGCCACATGTTCCTACCCATCACTTCAGTGACATGCTGATGGTTGAAGAAAAGAGCGGCGGCGTTGCACTATTCTGCCCAGGTTCTAATGAGTATGAAGCAATGACTGGTGAAGAGGGAACTACCCTCGCAGTGACACTATTGCGAGCGACAGGCCACCTCAGTCGAGATGGATTTGCCAGCCGTCGAAATCGTGCAGGTCCTGTTTTCGAAGCCCCTGGCGCTCAATGCAAAGGATCCCAATGCACACGTTGGGCCATCATGGCCTACGAAGATTCGTGGGCGGAAGCGAATATTCACCAAATAGCAGAGACATTCGCATGCCAAGCGAGCATCATCTCAGCTCTGCCAAAACCACAACTGGATGGAGAATTTGATGAAGTGTGCACAGAAGGTTCACGGGGCCAAAGGCTGCAACCAATCCGACTTGTTGGAGATGGACCAATGCCGATTATTGCTTGTCTCAAACCAGCCGCAGATGGAAATGGAAATGTCGTACGCCTCTACAATCCAACGGATGAGGTTTGGGAGGGGAGAATCGAGACCGACTTACCACTCTTCAATGTCCGTGGGTGTGATTTGCTCGAAAATGAAACAACCAAACCACGAATCACGAAATCTGGTTGGCCTGCAAAACTCAATGCCAAGACAATTGGGACATGGCGCTTCAACTGAGGCCGTGATATGCCTGAGGATGCGGACATCCAACGCTGCTTCGCCACAGAATATGTGACTGCGAGACAACGATTGCTTGATCGAGCGGAAAAAATGGAATTGGAAGTTGAGACTTTAGCGATCTCAAAGAAGGGACCACACGAAGAAACATTGTCGACTGATTTTCTTTGGATTGGTCCCGCAAATGCCACGAAATTAATCCTCCACACATCAGGTGTTCACGGTGTCGAAGGGTATCCTGGTTCTGCCGCAGCCATGTGGATTCTAGATGGAATCAGTAGCAAACAATTGTCCCTGCCCGATGATTGTGCCATTGCATTCGCACATGCAATCAACCCTTGGGGGATGGCATGGTTACGCAGAGTCAATGAGGATAATGCGGATTTGAATCGTAATTTTTTACCGCCAGGTGAGGCCTACGAGGGTGAGCCGGAAAACTACGCTCGATTAGATCATCTGTTGAATCCAACGAGCATGAAAACGGGCAGAGAGTACTATACAATTCGAGCCGCATGGCATTCTTTTCGATTGGGTTTTTCCAATACCAAACAGGCTGTCCAAGAGGGACAGTATACACGGCCTACCTCACTGCAATATGGTGGGGGAAGGTTGGCAGAATCAAGTCAGAATTTCATCGATTGGTGTGAACGGAAGTTGACTGATGTCAGACAAGTTGTCTGGATTGATTTCCATACCGGACTGGGGCCCTTCGGAGTTGATTCACTGCTGGTCGCAGAAGGTGTTGATGAAAAGGCGCTAATGTCGCGATACGGAGAACGCGTTCAACCACTGGACCCAGCAAAAGGAGTAGCATACAAAATCCGTGGAGGAATCCAAGCAGGGATCGAAGCCAGATTCCCTGACAAAGAATGGACCAGCATCACACAAGAGTTTGGAACCATCAAACCGATCCCATTGCTCAAATTGGCTCGCGCCGAAAATCGGCTAACGCAATGGAGTGGAAAACCGCCACTTCGCCTGTTGCAAAGCAAAGAACGCCGCAACATGCTCGATGCATTCAATCCTCGTTCCCTCAAATGGCGAAGGATGATTCTGCAACGCTCAAGAGCAATCATCGAAGATGCAATTACACATCTGTCGGAGGAATGAAGGGAACGATGCCCTTCGGTGGGACAGATGAGACGTGTAGATGCCCGCACCCCGGTGCGACTCGATTTGGCCGGTGGTTGGACTGATGTCCCACCATACACTCACGATATGGGGGGTGAGGTCGTCAATGTTGCAATCAATATCCACGCTCATGCATCGTTGGAAATTGATGATGAGGGGCGCCTCTCGGTGAACTATCGTTGTGATGCCCCCGTTGGTTCGGGTTTGGGTACTACAGGGGCAATCAATGTCGCACTGATGGCTGCAATCAATGGCGCTGATCACGCTGAAGAAGCCGCCTACCAGTTTGAGGCCCTACTCGGCAATACGGGTGGGAGACAAGACCAGTGGGCTGCAAAACACGGTGGCTTCAATCACTTGATGTTCATCGGTGATGCCGTTGAGGAAATGCCATTTGATCCTCCTCGAAGTGCAAGGTTTTGGTTGCAGAAACATCTGATTGTCGCGAATTCAGGAATCCCACATGTGAGTGGAGATTTACACGATGCCATTTGGGAAAAATATGCATCCAAGGATGAAGGGGTCATTGATGGACTCATGACCATTCGATTGGCTGCTCGGAAAATGGCACAGGGTCTCGATCAAGATCGAAGAAATTTGGTGGTCGAAGCCTTGCGTGATGTATGCAAAGGCGTCGACGCGCTCGACATGTCTCTCCACGACCCCTTTAGAGAAATTGTGAATCCCCTTCTTGAGAGTAAAGACGTTGCAGCATGGAAAGCATTGGGGGCAGGAGGTGGCGGATGTGTTGCACTCCTCTCTGGCCCACAAAGGCAAGAGGCTGTGATTGCAGCTTGTGAAGCCGCTGGTTGGGATGTCCTCGATTGGGACTATGACAACGATGGTCTGGTCATCAATGCCAACTGAGACCTTCAATTGTTGCAGATAGTGTAGAAATTGCGGGTTGGAGAGATTCGACGATTTCGGCTGCCCATTCAGCAACACCTTCGTTGGAATTAGAACGACCATGCAATAGAGGCCACCGACCCATGGAAGGAGGCCATAATTCGATGTCACCAAGCAATTCCAGAGCAAATGGACGAGATTCTGCAGCCCACATCAAATCACCTGCAAGATGGGAAAGTGCACCTCTGGAAGCATTGCATAAAGCGACTGTGCGAAGACCGTCCAAGCGATTTGGTTCGGCTTCATCTGGTCTGTCGAGTTCACCGGGTGGTGCTCGTTCAAATAGGAAAAAACCGCGAGGGGAAATGTGCTGATTCCAACCCAAACCAACGAAAATAGTAAACAGACTGCACCATGAATTCGGTGCACGTACATACCAACCCATTCGATCTGCTTTGTTGTCAATCTCAAGGTGCCAAGTCCATTCAGGTAACATGGGTGTGAGGCGATTTCGAATGGTATCGAGCAAATCGCGATGTTGGGCCACAGATTCTCCTTGGGTTTGCTCGGGTTCACCAATTCGGAGAGTGACCCAATGACAGAGGTCTGCCGATAGACAAGAGGGGGAGATTGACCAACGATGAACACCCATGCGTGCTGGGCCTTCATTCATCTGTACACTCTGTGTGGTCCATCGATGAATTGAATCAGCACCATCTCCGGTGCCAATGAGAAAGGATAGACGTGAATCTTCAACGCGGATACTGCCTTCAGAGAAAGTTACAGTCAGTTCTCCTTCGGGTTCGGGGTCATGACCACCGCTGTGAGGGTGATCATCGAAATCGACCTCTTCCCAAAGTCGGGTGAACAGGAGACGCTCCATGGTACTGCGAAGAGGTCGCATGCCTTAATCCATCACGGATAGAGGTGCCAAGGGATTTTCTTCGAGACGGTGAAGAAGAAGTGCTTTGGATTCATCTCGATTCAATGGAGCACACCCTAACAATTGAGTCCAAGTTTCTTCGGTCCATTCTGCAAATTGTAGAGCCCATCGATACGAGGACAAGATGAATTCAGAATGCTGGCAATCGGGTAATCCTTCGGCCTCCATCAAATGACTTCGCGCCATCGCGGTAGCCAATGCTCGCTCTGAGAGTAGTAACTCTGACATCCCTTCTTCAACAACTCTATTGGCAATTTTTGCACATGCACCGGGCACGAAATTATCATCTCTGAACCAATTTTCTGATGGCATCCAGCGTTGATTTGCAATGACGCGCCAGACATCAAGATACCGAAGTCTCAGAATCAATTCAGAACTGTTTTCAAGCAGATTTTTGGATTCAATTGGCAGATTATTATCCAATATCCACTCGGTTAGAATCTCGCCAGCATCACGTTCAGGATCCGCTGTCAGTGAGAGAATGGTATGTAGATTCATATCCGCCCAAAGTTCACTGGATGCATGTCGATTTGACCACCCACCACCCAAGGGTATGACCCAACTACCTGCCCAATCATTGGGTCGAACATTGGCGAGACCTGTCCAACCACGTTCGCCACACTCAACGGGACCCTGACTCCATTCGGGACCCATCCAGTTGGGAAGCAACCCTATGAATTCGTATTCCCGTTCACATTGAAATTCAATCAAGCGAGGAGGTCCGTCCTCAGTAATCGATGGGTTCCACGGTTGATGGCGCCAATAATCGGTGAGGGTGTGCTTTACAGAAACAAAAAATCGCGGATCTCCAGCCCATTTTTTCAGTACTTTCGATTGTAGCAGTCGATTCGCATGCACTCCATCTTCGGAGAGATCCCAAAGTCTCAGAATACATCGTTTTCCCATTTCCCGGCAGACCACAGATTCGAGAAGTTCAATCACCTTTCGACGGCGAGTAATGCCATCCATAGACGAGCAGTCTATGCATTCACAACGAAGAAGGTCGACTCTCTTCAAGGCAGAATCGGAACTGGTGAACGTCTCTCCGTATCGAAAAACCAAACCGCGAATCTGTGGCACAGATTCGATTACATCACGGATGGCAGCCGCAGTAAGTTCCCAACTGTCTTCTCGCCCGGGACAACCAGCCTCTGAATTGGATGGCAAAGTGAATAGATCATCCATGAGCCAAACACCCAAGCCTGCATCAATCGCTACATCTGTTTTCTGAATCAGTTCTGGTGTGATGCCATACAGGCAACCACTCAACTGATCTGAAATGACCACGTCAGTAAATCCGTGGTTTGCTAAACGATGGGGGTCACGGTAATCAGTGGCAAGGCTCTCATGCAATGGCGAATCATGAACATAGGCGATTCGCATCCGATTGTCGGGCATCCCTACATCTCCAGAGTCACGAGAGTCCAGCCGTGCTCAGCAAAGGCTGGAGCCGCGCGCTCCATGAAGTCGTCGTCAGGAATGAGACCGATAATGGCCCCTCCGGAACCTGGTTGTTTAGCACAGGACCCCAGACTACGGGCTAAATTGACCATCGAGAGATTTTCGCCAAGTGCTTCTTCGCCGAAAAGTTCTGTGCGCAAGTCGAAGTTGCGATTGATTTCCGTAGAAAGCGCATTCATATCTCCAGCTACAAGTGCTTCTTTCCCACGGTGCGCACACCATGCAAGTTCGTTGATGACTCGAACCATGACTGGTTCTTGTTCCGCCCATCTTCGAGGCAAGTCAGCGTGAACTTTGCCCGATTCTTGACCAACGCCACCGTGAGCCAACCACATTTTTGGCAATCGGGATTCGTCCATATGTGAATAAGCGCCCCAACCGCGGCCAACCATCAATTCCTCGCGGAAATCCATGTGGAGCATTCGATTGTAGGCCTGAGGGAGGCGATCCTGTAAACCGCCGTGAATATTCAATCGCTCCGTTTCGACTTTGAGAACCATGTCTGCTACAGCATGTGGAGGGAGAGCAGTTCCCAACCCATGGTGAGTCAGCATACAGCGAATGACCGCGGTGATGACTGCTGAAGAACCTGCGAGACCGACCTGCCGTGGGATGTCTGTATTCAAATCAAGTTGGAATCCGCTCGCCTCAATTGCAAGACCACTGGCAACACAGTCCTCTTGAAAATGGATTAATGCACCCAATACAAGACGAGAAAGGCCATCTTCACTAAGTTCGGGGGGATTTTCAGCCAAGTCTGAAAGTGACTTGAATTCTAATGATTCATCTCCGCAGGAAATGCCGACGGAAAAGTCCCAACGATTCTCATGTGGTGTCAGAACACAACGTGCCCGCCAATTTCGAGCAAGAGAGGAAATGCACTGTCCATTGTATCCATCCGAGGGGTTGCCTAGAAGTCCAATCCTTGCAGGGATGGAACAGAAGATGGCCTCAGCACCCCGTCGCATGATGCGCGACTCTAGTTCACGGGTATCTTAATTCCGTTGACGCCAAGCGCGATTCATGGCGGAGGGAAGTGATGCAATCTGGGCAATCATCCCAGCCGCTGGACTTGGCACAAGAATGATGGAAAACGCCATACTGGGCTGCAAAGAGCTCGTTGAAGTGGGTGGGATTTCAATGCTTGAAAGGACCATTCAAGAAGTCGAAGAAGCCGGAATTAACCAAATTGTTGTCGTTTCATCGCCGAACAAGCCGGCGATTGATACTGCATTGAGAAATCGAGGTGTACAAATCGTCCATCAGGAAGAGCCGAAAGGGTTGGTAGATGCAGTCCGGTGTGCGAAAACTCGAACTGGGAAGTCACCTTGTTTGGTCGCACTGCCAGATGTGATGT
Organism: Candidatus Thalassarchaeaceae archaeon; assembly: GCA_030747395.1. Lineage (GTDB taxonomy): Archaea > Thermoplasmatota > Poseidoniia > Poseidoniales > Thalassarchaeaceae > MGIIb-P. The sequence continues at coordinate 1,894 of JASLKT010000043.1, read as the reverse complement.
TCATCGGATCAAATCCATCTGCAATATTATGTGAAGAGTTTCAAGGCGATTGTATTCTTACGGTCGTCCAAACAGAATCCCCCTGGGCTGACCATCTCTGCGATACTGGAAGAGTTACAAAACTTGAGCAGGAGTATATTCTCGGCATTTCAGATAAGAATCCAAGTGAACCATTTCCAGTAGGTGAAAATAGGATTACAGGAAGGGCGATTTGGACTGAAGCGTTCTGGAATGTGGCAGAAAATGACGAGGTCGTCGCATTGCGCAAATTGGCTGAAACTCGAAAACTTCGCGCCTCCATTGTAAAAACGGCATATGTTGATGTGGGCCTAACAATAGGTTATGAGTATGCTCAATCGATTTTCAATCAATGAGGATACACCTGCCAACCTCCGGGATGACATAGGGTTGTGTCGGAGCTCGATTGCGAATTTCATCAGCAAAAATCTGAGGGTCGACAGTATTGCCCGGATCCATGCCATAGTGCATCGGAACGATCATTTTGGGTTCTAACGCGATGGCTAAATCAACAGCTTCATCGTGTCGAAGATTGTCATTTCCATTGATACAGGCGAAAATTAAGTCATACTGGTTCGAAGCGTTTCTGAAGGCTGAATGCCAACCTGGATAGGGGCGGCTATCACCCATGTGCAGTACTGTAGAATCTCGAAATTTCAGCACGTAACCGAGGTACCAAGCGCCATCTTCGTTGATGTCTAAATCTTCGTGTGCAGCGGGAATCGCGTGTATTTTTATTTCACCGAACGTCGTTGAATCTGAGCCCATCATCGGGATGATTCGGTCCGCAGAAATTCCCCAACCAATGAGAAGGTCAATCGAACGATTTGGAACAACAAAATTCACATTGGGAAAATGTGCTGCCAAGCGAGGAATTGATTCAGGGCAAATGTGATCGTCATGCCAGTGTGTGCAGAGAATCAAATCCGGCTCAGGATGTTCTTCGGGTTCAAGGGGAAATTCCCCGAGTAGTTTGCCCCATCGATCACCGGCAAACAGGTCTCTCCACCAAGGGTCAATGAGGACGAGTGGTCCATTTTGAAATCGTACCATCCAAGAGGCTTGGGTGAGCCACCATGCGGCAATTCGAGATTCGATGGGAGATTCCATTTCTGCCCTTAACGTGGAATCTCGATTGACTGGTTGGGTGCGTGATTCCGGTACAACCCAGTCGCCCATGCATTTCCGAAGCATAACACGGCCTTCAGGTTCACCCTCACACGAGCGCACGCGCTTGAGGCGAAGCCTCAAGATGACCACCATGGGTCGCTGGAACGATGTCTCGTCGACTACAGCGCAATGCGTTGTTCGCTCTCACCATGTTTTTGGTCATGAGTTTACCCGGGGAAATCGAGACGACTGAAGTCCAAATCGAAGAGCCGCCAGCATGGCCTGAAGGTAGTGCTGCATACGATAATATGGTCTCAATGACACAATTCGGATACCGGAGAATCGACACCACAGCGAACGAGAATGCACGGAATTGGATCGCTGATGAACTCGAAGCAATGGGTTACGATGTCGAACGGCAACCGTTCACGACCCAGATGTGTGAAAATTGCGAGAACATCGTCGTCACAATCAATGGGACTCTGGAAGATGATTGGATGGTGATTGGAGCCCATCACGATGCAATCTGCTATTCCCCTCCACCACTCATCGGTACGACCTATCCGACCTGTAGCAGTAGTGGAGCCTATGACGACGGGACTGGATCAGGTTCTCTCCTTGAACTAGCACGCACCTTTTCCCAATGGGAAGGGATACCAGAACATACCTGGAAGTTGGCTTGGTGGGATTACGAGGAGTGGCAAGGCAGTGGTAGTCCAGAAGGAGGTGGGATGGGTAGCCTACATTGTGTTGAAGAGCAGATTCC
>JASLKT010000042.1 GCA_030747395.1 Candidatus Thalassarchaeaceae archaeon | reverse complement strand
CAGCACCGCCGTGTATGACCTTCGATGTCCCCCCACCTTCTACGCGTCCAAAAACAACGATGATTTCATCCGATGCACATCGTTTGTATCGTGTTGAAAGCAGGATAAATTGAAAGGCTACGTAACCAACGAACACAAAAATCGTCATGACTCCCCAAAAACCAGCATCCGCCATGTTCCTCGCTCATGCTGATGGATGATGAGCGTTCGGTTCATTCACTTCCTTCGTCTGGAAAGAATATGCGCACCTGCTGGGTTATTGATCACCCTGCGCATTTCCAGTTATTTCGGCAATGGTTTCGAGATGATGATATCTTCGTTGTGACTGAACGCCAGGAACTCGATGCGATGCTTGCGGATGGTTTTGTTCAATCAACACTGCGTGTTCCACGGGTTCAGGGTTCATTTCTGCAGAAGGTGAGCCTTGGCCGTCGTCGTCAAAAAGCGGTGAGGAGTTTCCTGAAATCCAACTCTGTATCTAGAATCATATCCAAGGGCGCCCCGTTTGAGTTGAGAGCGGCCAAAGGTTTGGTCGCTGAGCGTTGGTACCTCACCGACACTGAAGTCAACATAACCGCACACAAGTTGGCAAAGCCCACCCACGTCCTCTTGCCCGAATCTTGGGATGGCTCTCTGAAGGCTACACACACGTATCCAGGGATTCTGCCACAGGCTTACGTGCCCCCGAATACCGATGCTTGGGAGAGTGCAAAAGGGCAAGTACAGAAGGAAATAGGCCTTTCGGAAGAAGATTTGGTCGTTTTCCACCGAAAATTGTTGGGTGATGGAATCCATGATGGTGTCGAAATCGTCAATTACGAACAAGCCATCCGCAAAATGGAGGTTCATTTCGTTGAGAATAAGGAATCTGCCGCAGCCACAGATGGCTCTGCATGGGACTTACCAGTGCAGGCCACATTGTTCGATGGTGTGCTGACTGGGAGCACGACGCTGGCTGCAGAAGCGGTGATTCAGGGCGTGCCCACCCTTCTCATCTCGAAAGCCAAACGTGGTTTCCTCACCTACCTTTCAGATCAGCCGCACTTTTTCCATTGGAACGATGACGACCTCTTCGATGGCCGCTTCACAAAGATGGCCAATGAATGGATGAACATGATGAGAAAATCCCGAACAACGGGTCGAACTGCTGTAGTCGATGAGACTAGGGCCACATTGAATGAGCTATTCGGACAACCAGTCGCGTAGAATTTCCATGTGGTCTCCAGCGATAGGCAACTCCCCATCGAGTACCAAATCAATCGGCCAAAATTTTGCATCTGCGGCATCATCACCACCCTCTGGTTCACCGTCTGCCTCAATCAGATAGACGATGCTGACGATGTGCTTGCGTGGGTCACGCTCAGGATCCCCCTTGGCATCGAGTAGGCGAACAATTTGACCTGTGAGGCCCGTTTCTTCTTCCAATTCACGTAGCACAGCATCGGTAGGGTCCTCGCCATAATCGACGAATCCCCCTGGCAATGCCCACGCACCTTTCCATGGCTCGTTGCCGCGCTGGATGAGCAATACCTCATTGCCGCGTCGTACAGCCGCATCCACAGCCAGTGCAGGGTTGCGATATTCCATGCAATCATTCTCCAAAGCGACGCTTGCGTTGTTGATATGTCTCAATCGCTTCAAGCAAATCATTCTGTGAGAAAAGAAGGCCAGTAGACATCCGTGAAGTAATACTCTGCATAAGCGGATTGCCACAACAAGAAATTGCTAATCCGCTCTTCACCAGAGGTTCGAATCACCAAATCAGGATCTGGCATATCACCTGTCCACAATCGCTTGCTGATTTCAGCCTCATCAATCGCGTCCAAATCGATGTTGCCATCTGCATGGTCCGCTGCAATAGATCGAACAGCTTCGATGATTTCCTCTCGACTACCATACGCCAAACAAACCGTGAATACGAAATTGTCATGCTCAGCGGTCACTGTTTCGACATTTTCTATGGCCGCAAGAACGCGTTTTGGAAGCAAATCTTTGCGACCGGCAACCTGAACCTTGACTTTGTTCTTCAGAATTCTTTCATCCTTTGAGAGGTCATTCAAACCCTCAACATAGAGGTCGAAAAGTGCTTCTAATTCCTCCGGTTTTCGATTGGTGATATTCTCTGTACTGAGCGCATACACCGTGAGATATGGAACGCCGATTTCGAGTACCCAATCCATGACATCCTCCAACTTTTCTTTTCCAGCACGGTGTCCTAGGGTTGCTGCCAATCCAGTATCAGCAGCATAGCGACGATTTCCATCCATGATGATAGAAATGTGTTCAGGGAGCTTATCTGCCAGGACTCGTGTTTGTAATCTGCGAGCGCGAACTCGATCTGTACGTGACACGATGCTCCACGCGTAGCGCGAGTTTGCAATCCATCGCGCGGGACCGCGGATGATTCGCCACTTCAGTAGCCAGTGGGCAGTTCGGTCCAGTGTGCGGCCTAGCCAACCCATGTCTCGTCGAGTCCGCCTTCCCTCTTGATGCAATCGGGTGCCTTGATAGCGTGGACCGTATGGCCATAGCATGCGCCGAGAGGTTGTCTACATCCTCACCATCGGCATCGGTTTGTGGGTTGACCAGAATGGCACAGATTGGCCCATCAAAGGCGAATATATTGTCGACATTGTTTGCTGGTCAATCTTCGCAACGATCTATGCCCGAGGCGAACGATTAGAGCGCATTGAGATGCTGGCGGTGCTGGCCTTTGCCACTCCGATGGAACTCTTCTTCACCGAAGTTTGGCATCTGTATGAATATCGTGAAGGTTTGATGCCTTTGTTCGTGCCTGCTGGACATTGGTTCCTGTTTGATTTGGGTCGACGATTTTCGCGTCTCTTACCGGAAAAATGGTCGTGGCCATCGATTCTACCCTTTGCCCCCTTGTCTCTGTATTTCGCCTACCAAGGTGTTGATACATCGGGGTTTTTCTTGCTCATCGTTCTCCTTGGTTTCATGCGTTGGGGACCAGAACGTCGTCTATATGCCACGATGGCATGGTTGGCACTCGCAATGGAATTGTGGGGGACTCACTTGGGCAATTGGGCTTGGTATTCAGAAGTGGCTTGGACACCACTGACTGCACTCAATCCACCACTGCTGTGTGGCGTTGTCTACGCATTGGGTGATCTGTTGGTGAATGTGGCCGTCAATCGCTTCACTCAAACACAATCGATGGACGATCACCCAGTGCATTGATCGTTTGTTGACTGGCATTGACCACGATGACTTCACCCGCATAAGGCCAGGTTTTCAAGTCGTGACTGGAATTTCCAGCATAGGCGAATTGCCCTTTTCCATAGCGTTCTGCAAGTGCTTTCCCTTTGGCTTCCATGCGCAAATTGGTGACGCCATCACTGCCCATGACGTCATCGAAAATACCCACGTAATCAGCGATTTGTGTCGCCACTGAAATTTCGGATGCGGTGCATAGAATCACTTCACGCCCACTTGCTTTCTCCTCTTTCAACCAGGCAAGGAATGGTTCGTTATACTCAAGTTCAGCAGGATCGAATTTCAGTTTCCGGCCAAGAATCTGCTTCCATCTCGCTCGACGACCGGTCAAATCGAGGAAAAACATCCAAGGAATCAGCCAAAATCGAGGAAGAACCACTCGACGGAACGTCACTCGCGACATATCGGTGAAAATCAACGTTCCATCGAGGTCGACCGCGAGTGGCAGTTTTGTCGCCTCTCCCATGGCGCCTCTGGCGCCACAGAGCGCTTTCAATCTGTCCTCTGCTTCGCAGAGAATTGATGTGGATGCGACCTGTGGGCAAGGCGTGGACATCGAATCTGAGCCGTGGTATCCGCGGGTTGCAGCGAATTCTGTAACCGATGCAACCCTGCCTCCGCCATCGGGATTTACCGGGCATATCCTGCACGTGAGATGGGATAGCCTGCCAATGCTATTGCCGAATGGGGATATGGCATCTAGCGAATGGTGGAATTTACTTTCATCCACATGGGGTAAATGGACAGAAGGCCCTCCTCTTTCAGTCACATCGAATTCAGTTGGATGGTTGGTTGAATTTGAGAATCACGAAGCTCAGATCCTACCATTGGACGAAGATGGCCACGGTCGCCACCTTGCGACATTGGGTTGTGAGGAGTTGCATACCGCAATTGGTGGCTTCCAAGTAGAGGGTCGTGATGTCATTCTCATTTTCAAAAAGATGGCAATGGAATCTCTACCGATGGACGATCAACATCTGCGTTTGGCTGGAGAAGCCCTGGGTCGATTCCATGCCACTTGTGGTCGTCATTTAGCCACGCCCAATGATGAAAGGGCATGGAACAAACGCCTCGATATTCTGGAGCCTCGCACACGCTCAGCAACCAAGTGGCGTGCCCCCCATTCAGCAGATACACAAGGCACCATCACGCACCGAAACTTCGGCCTCGAACACTGCCATTTGCTCAATGGAAAAGTCATCATCACCGGTTGCTATGGTGGCATCAACAATGCACTGGTTCCAGAAAATTCCCCATCTCCTGCATTGAGAGATGTAGCCGCAGCCATCCTCAACCTTAGTTCTGATCAAAAGAGATCGTTTTGTGAAGGATGGGTTTCATCGGCTCCGTCTCATTGGTATTCATACAAGGCATTGGATGGTCATCGAGGGGGCCTCATCATATGGGAATACGAACAGCATCTTGAGCAACGATTGTTCCATCAAGCATGGGGCAAGAAAGAACCACCTCATGTCACACAATTCCTTGCTTCAGTCTCCAGCGTTCAGAATGGCATGTATCGGGTTCGGACAATCGCAGCCGGAGCGTTGGTTTGCACGTTTGTTCCATTGACTGCAATTCTGTACTGGATTTTCTATCCCGGTTCAGAAATCCCTTCCGACTTCGCCATCGCGAGCATGGGTATCATGGGAATATCGGGTTGGCTTCTCAACAAAATCTACCGATATTTGGCCCCTAGGCCCTGGTGAACACGCCATCTTCGTAGGTGTATATTCGAGGAACACCTGTTGAAATCTCAAGGCTGAGAACCTCTTCCTTGGAGAGTCCCTCAATATCCATCACAATACTTCGCAAACTGTTTCCGTGTGCTGCAACCAGTACGGTTTTTTCAGCCATCAAATCCGGTTTGATGGCTTCTTCCAGGTATGGTAATGTGCGTTTTGCACACATGGCCAAACTTTCACCTTCTTCTCCGGGAGGAGGGACATCGTAGGAACGGCGCCAAATGTGGACTTGTTCATCTCCATATTTAGCACGGGTTTCATTTTTGTCAAGTCCTTGCAGATCACCATAGTGGCGTTCATTCAGGCGAATATCACGGTGCGTCGGAACATCGCTTGAAACTCGATTGTGTTGCATGACGATTTCCGCTGTATTTTGAGCACGAATCAAACCACTTGTATGCACAACATCGATTTTCGTATCGGCCAATTCTTCGCCAGCCTTGGCCGCCTCAGCTTCGCCAACCTCTGATAGTCCAACATCAGTCCAACCCGTGAATTTGTTTGCAGCATTCCAGACGGATTGTCCATGTCGCAACAAAATCAGGGTCGCCATGGAAACCCCTCATGACTAGGCACTTCTGCGAACACGGGGTTCGTAGAATAAAATCCCATTTGCCTTAGCAATTCGGGCGATGTCGAGAAGGAACAATTGACGCGCTTCTTTTTCATTCGCACCACCGTCTACATCCCAGTAAATATTGCAAGAAATTTCAATTGAATCTTTGGCAATAGAAGTGACTTTGGCCCAAGAAGCATCTTCCTTCATTGTGTTCTCATCGTTGCGAATTAGTTCTTCAACGCCTTCCGTAAATTTCTGCACAGCATCTGGATCACTGTCGAGGTCTAGGGAGATTACTGGTTGATATCGGCGCCAGCGTCGCTTGCCAAAATTCTCGATGGGCTTGCTGGTTAGATTGGCATTTGGAATGGTAACGACGGTGTCCACACTGGTGCGCAGTAGGGTCGTTCTCAAACTGATATTGATCACCTCACCTTCAACACCGGTAATCAGTACCCAATCACCGACACGGAATGGGCGGTCAAGCAATACTGTGACAGCGCCAAAGACGTTGGCAATACTATCCTTGGCTGCGAGTGCGAGGGCAAGACCTGTGATTCCTAGGCCAGCAACCATCGTGGTCAAATCAAAATTCAATGCGTCCGCGATGAAGATAGAACCGAAGACAACAATACAGAATCGCATGACACTCTCGACCGCTCCGATAAGTGTACGCTCAGCACCATCCAATTCATCGTCATCATCCCAGTATTCGACGACAGCCTGAACTGCGACGGTTAGGCGAAGTGCCCAAACGATGATTGCACTGAGCATCACAACTTGTGCAACCGATGGCAACCAAAATGCAACCAATTCTGGCATGACTGCAATTTCCCCGTCGACAAGAGCACCGCTGGCTTGCCAGAGAACTCCGGCTCCAATCGCTGTACCGAGTGCTTTGCTTGATCCTTGAATTGCAAGTTTTGCGATAGGACTTTTCTCACAAAGTTGAGCGAAGATTTTGGGGATGAGGTTCATTGAAATGACTCGTGCTACGAAGACCAATACAACGAGTCCAAACAGTACAACAATGGTTCCCTGATTGAATCCAAACATCGCTTTGTCCCAACTTGGAACCATCTCAACTACGCTGTCCATGAGGGGCCGACCCAACAATAGGGGTTGATTATTTCGCTTCGCAATCTTCACACAACCGTCCCTTAAAGGGACGTTTCCGTGAGGGTCGGGGTGGCGGTCTATTGAAATGGGGAAGGTAACTCGACGGGATGCCCGTCATGTCTTCCCGCCGAATCCCTGCACTCCTCGGTATACTCTGTATGCTTCTTCCAATGCTGATTGGAAGCATCAGCATGAATTCACAGGACGACCCGCCTGAAGGACTGTCCCCTGGAGATATTTGGAGTGACGATTATGCTGCCGAATTCTATCCGTGGGGCGGCAATGATCGAATGCAATTCAAAGAGTATCACGATTATTTCACCATGCGTGACCGTATGATGGAATTGGCTGAAGAAAATAGCTACATCATGTCCTTCCACGAAGGTCTGAATGGTGGCACAAATGCTCGTGGTATGCCGATGACTGCTGACAGTTACAAGGGACATTTTTACAGTCATCCCTCGCCTTGGATGAAAATTACCAATGGAGGGGAAAATGGTGGCGGAGTGCAAGGTGGAGATTGCAATGAATTCGTTGGGGACTGTGGCAATTATGCAGAAATCCCTGATGTCCAACTCGTTGGAAACCACCATGCTCGAGAGTGGATGTCATACGAAGTACCAATGTTTTTCCTAGAAACTGTAGCCCACTACTACGGTCAGGCAGGCATCGACAACGATGGTGATGGCTTGGTTGATGAAGATGGTTGGGGCGATGATGACGGTGATGGTATTCTCGATGATGATGGTGATTGTCTATCGTTGGCATCAAATTTCCAAGATTCTAACGGTGATGGTTTAGCCTGTGGCCCTGGTGATTTGGGAGTTGACGAGGATTTCTCTGAACAACAGATTACCACTCTTGTTCAAACTCGAGAAATTTACCTTATCCCGATGCTCAATGTCGATGGCAACCGCTACGATCGCGAGGTATTCTGTGGTGAAGATGCTTGGAATTGCGACTCTGCAGGATGGCGCAAGAATCTCCGTGACAACACAGTTACTGGTGTCACTCCAATTCCTGACGTCGATGAAGAAGTCGACGAAGGATGTGATGGTGTGGACCTCAATCGAAACTATCAGTTTGAGTGGGGTGCCCCTTTGGGCGCAACGGGTCCACTCTTTCCTGGGATGTGTTATGCTGGAGCGAACAATGATGTTTACAATGGACCTGTTGATGACACCGATAATGACGGTGACGGACAAATTAACGAGGACCACGTTGATGGCAAAGACGACGATGCAGACGGCCTCACCGACGAAGATTGGTGGGGAGGTAATTCAGAGCCCGAAACTCGTTTCATTCAAGATCTAACCGAAATGAATGATGATGATGGTGATGGTGCATCAGATTACAGAGTAACACTCACATGGCACTCCTACTCTGAATTGGTACTCTATCCATGGGGTCATTGCACCGATTGCGAGACTCCTGATCACGGCGCACTCATCTATCACGGCGACAAAATGGCGGAGATGACAAGATACGAAAACATGCAGAGCAGTGACTTGTATCCAACGACAGGAGATTATTGTGACTGGCATTATGGCGTCCACGACTCATTTTGCTACACTATTGAGATTGGAACCGCATTTCATCAACACCCCTCGGACATCGATCATATTGCTGTTCGAAATCTAGGCATCCCATTCTACATGATTGAGATTGCCGATAATCCACGCGAACGTGCTGCTCTCGGCGTTCAAGAATTCCAATGGATTGTAGATGCAGCCAATCTAACGATTCCCGATTCCGGTCCCATTCCCATCACCATGTGTCTTGATCCGGCATTCCCTTACACCAATGACGACAATTTCAGTCACGTGATGTGGCGAACCGTCAAACCAAGTCGGCAACAGAGCGACTTTGGTGCCAAGGAATGGGTTACTGAGGATTGGCATATGACTGGGTTCCAAGAAACTGGAGAAAATTGCACCCTTAACAACAACGACAATGGCACCCTCATTGTGGCAAATCTTCCAGTCCCTGAGGATTTTAGTGGCAAACTCCACTACAAATCGATGATTGGCACACGAGATGGAACCTTCCCCTTTTCTTATCCAAAACCAGAGGGCGGCTATGAAGAAATTTCCATCGCTTATCGGGCACCATATGGCAATGGAATTCTTGCCTTCTTACTGTTCTGCATCGTTGCAGGAACTGTTTGGGGTAGCCTTGGATTGGCCATCAAGAAAATGAACGAATCTGATACGGACGAACCTTCTATTGTCGGTGCACTCGATTGAGGTATTTTCATGGGGCAAAGTGACGAGTTCTCCTCCCGTTGGGGTTTGATTTTCGCTACCATTGGTGCAGCCATTGGAACCGGTAACATCTGGCGTTTCCCTCGAATGGTCGGTGCCAATGGTGGAGGCACTTTCCTCATCCCGTGGTTGTTTTTCCTATTCGTTTGGTCAATTCCACTGGTCATCGCTGAATTCGCTCTCGGCAAGCGCAGTCGAACAGGAACAGTCGGTACCTTCCGCATCTTCGGAGGCAAGAAACTCGCTTGGATGGGAATGTGGACCGCATGGATTTCTTGTGCAATCGGTTTCTACTATGCCGTTGTCGCAGGTTGGTGTATGAATTACTTCCAACTTGGATTCCGAGGAGGCTTGTCTGGCGGTGTGGATACCGTCGAAGTTTGGAACAATTTCCTCAACACGACCGAACTGGTCATTCTCTTCCAAACTCTGGTCATCATCATCACCCTCTTCGCCATTTTAGGTGGTGCGAAAATGATTGAGAAAGCGAACACGTTCATGATGCTCAGTTTGTTCGCACTACTCTTCCTCGCTCTCTTCCTTTCCATCTGGATGGATCTCTCAGATGGCTCATTGGATGGTGCACTGTTCATGTTCAGTGTAGACTTTGAAATTCTGATGCAGCCTGAAACTTGGATCAATGGTTTGTCTCAATCCGCTTGGTCCTGTTCTGCAGGTATGGGCATGGCCATTACCTATGCTGTCTACATGAGGAAGGATGAGGATACAACCCTCAACGCATTCACCATGGGTCTTGCAAACAACAGTATCTCAATCATTGCAGGTTTGACTGTCCTCAGCGCTATTTTCGCCGTCCAAGATGACCCATTGGCCACTGTAACCGGTGGCTCAAGCGCCATCACATTCCTAGCCCTACCAGAGGTGTTCGCACAAGCCCCCGGCGGCTCAATGACCCAATGGGTGATGATGTGGGCATTCTTCCTCGCCCTCACTTTCGCGGCATTGACGAGCATGATTTCTACGGTTGAACTCTGTGTGCGTAACTTCGTTGATCATGGATTTGAGCGCAACAAAGCTGTAGGGATGACCGGTGGTGCAATTTTCGTCTTTGGATTACCTTCAACATTCGTTTGGATTCATTTGGATTCGGATGGTGTTGCCTTCCCAGAATTCCTCGAGGTACAGGACCACATTTGGGGCTATGGATTGATGTTCAGTGGTCTGTTCATCGCTTACACAATTTGGAAATTTGGTTTCAAAATATGGCGTGAAAAAGTCGATGCTGGTGAAGCCGCCCCTGGTCTTTCTGGATACATCAAGCACGGAGTTCCAGCATTCCGTGACGAATTCATCAACACTGGAGATAACGACCTTTGGATTGGTCGCTGGTGGGATTTCTGTATTTTCATCGCCTTCCCGGTTTTGTTCACGGTTCTCATCGTCTCTTACTTTGGAGATATGATTGCCAATACACCCGATGTATGGAATCCAAGCAATCCACGCGGGCTGACAATCATCCTGCTCTTCTGGGGTGTGGTTGGTGGCTTGTTTGTCGGTTTCAATCATGTATTTTCGTCCCGACCATTGTATCGAAATGTTCCCGAGGGTGCAGGAGCGGGCGCAGACATCTCGATGTTGCCCGGTGGCGATGATGATCTCGTCGGGGTTGTCGGAGACGTCTTTGAAGGCTGGGAACACCACGCATCTGCCGAAGACCTGATGGACGCGGAACTATCCTAGTCCCATTGTGGAAGCCGAAGGCCGAGGCCGCGAGCCTGCTCGTTGGTGCATGCATTGGGCTGAAGTCGGTGTGTTTGACGACAATGCCGCTGCCTTCGGTATCGATGTCTCAAATTTGATGGAAGCAGCCGGTCAAGGGTTGGCCGCTCAAGCCATCAGAATGCTCGATTCATCCGACAAGCGTCGTGGTCCAATCTGGATTTTGTGTGGCCCAGGAAACAATGGTGGAGACGGCTTTGCTGCGGCATTAGGATTGGTCGAAGAAGGCGTAGATGTCCGATTATTGGCCACACATCTGATCCAACGCGGTGCGGCCGCTCAAGACTACAGGGAGCGTTGTAGTGCAGAAGGAATCCCCCTTTCCATCTGGCCAGAAGTCAAGTCGACAACAGGCACTGGACATCCAGCTCTAATTGTCGATTGTTTGGTTGGAGCCGGGCCTGGACACGCTGGCGTACACCTGCGAGGGGATGTTGCCAATGTTCGCAATTGGTTGGCTGAAAGCCGTGGCCGTGAATCACCCGTATTGGCTTGCGATATGCCAACAGGTCTTGGTGGCCCGGATGTCATCAAAGCGACAGCAACAGTCACCTTTCATGCTGAAAAATGGGCCTTGCGTGATGCGGATGGACAAGTTCATTCCGATGTAGGTGAGATCCACACTGCAAATCTGCCTTGGTCAGCCCGCGTCGAAGATTGTGGTCCAGGTGATGCTCGTCGCCACCCACCGATTCTTGCTGACGCTCGAAAGGGCGACAGAGGTCGTCTTCTCATCATCGGCGGAGGTCCCTATCATGGCGCACCCATTTTGGCAGGTCTCGCCGCAGAACGAAGCGGCTGTGACCTCATTCATCTCGCCATGCCATCAGATGCAGTAGAGCGGGCAGAATGGCCACTTTCACTGATTCCTGAAGCCATTCCAGATACAACTCATTTGACGAGTTTGTCAGTGGGTCAGATACTGGATCGCGTCCTCAATGGGCGTGGTTGTCAAGCGGTTCTCATCGGCCCTGGTTTGGGTAGAGAGGACGCCTCGATTGATGCGGTGTGCGAAATCATCGAGAAACTCGTAGAGGCAAATATCCCTCTCATCATCGATGCCGATGCCATTCGCGCACTTCCATCCCACGCTTGGCCAAACGGAATGGTTGGCGTGGTTACACCACATGCCAATGAGATGGCTCATTGGTTAGGCGCATCTGATCCCGCTGAGATTCTGCAAATTCGAGCCCGAAGAGATGGGATTTCACGAGTTGTCGAAGATGAATCATGTGTCATTGTACGCACGGGCGCAGAGGATGCATTATGGGCACCGGGTGGTCGACATTGCTTTGCCACAGGAGGACACGCTCGAATGTCTGTTGGTGGGACAGGGGACTTGCTCAGCGGATGTATTGCGGGCCTCATCGCTCAAGGAATGAGTCCGTGGGCTGCGTCTCGCTTGGGTTGTGCACTGCTTCGAACCGCAGGTGCATCAGCCGCTCTAGAATACGGTCCTGGATTGTCTGCAAGTGATGTTCCTTCACACATTGCTCGCACTTTAGCCAAATGGACGGGCCAAGACGCGGACCGCGACGCTTGAGAATGAGAAGCGATTGGCGGTGTTGTGCCGACCATCAAAGAGTGGATTGTAATCGTGGTCCTCGTGGCCTTGATTTTGATTCCAATCTGCTGGAAATTCTGGAAAGGGTGGGATCGCCCATCCTTGTCATCTCTTCTCGAAATGAAACGGAGAATTCGCGAACGCGACATCCGTGAAGCGTTCATCGAAGAAGATGCCAAAATCCGAGAACAACATCGACTTGAGGCCGCCAGAGAAATATCCCTGCGCAAAGCGCAAGCTCCACCTCCTGTCGAAAAAGCGGTTCTCAGTTCAGCATTTGGCAATCTCGGTGTGATCGATTCCACGGGAACCGCAGTTCTCGAAGGCAGCACGTCTCAATCTGACGAGATGGTTGTGACCCCTGTAGAGAATGTGGGTTCTCTGGTTGACAGCCTAGATACAGAAGACATTGCGGACGAGGTCATCCCTGAGGCGGCTCCCGTCGCTGTTCAACTGCAAGGAGATGCGAGTGCCGACGACATCAAGTGGGATGCCAATCAAGAAGAGGATGATTGGTCAGACATTGAGTGGTCATGATGCTTGAAAACCCAAAAGATCGCGTAAAACGAGCCAAAGAAGGCTTGAAGTCGGCTGATTATGACATTCGAAGAATGATGGCAGAATACATCCGGTATCTCGGCGTTGCCATCTTCAACGGCATCTTCTTCTGGACATTGTATGAAGCGGTGTATTGGATTGATCCTCTAGCCATTTATCCAGCAACAGTCGCATGGGCCATTGCGTATCTCATCGGTTCTTTCGAGGCACATTACATGCATCGAGCATTGACATTCAAGTCAACAATTGATTACAAGGAGAGTCTGTATTGGGCCTTCATTGTCTACGGTGTCATTGGAATTGTTTCAACCATCTCGGAGCATCTTTTGGTCTACGTGTTCGATGTGCATCATCGAATCGCTTGGGCCATCAACATGTGTGCATTCGGCTTCATGATGTTCCTTGGGCTTCGCTTGTTGGCCTTCCCTCCAGAAATGGATTTGGACGAATAATCTCACCCTGCCCATTGAAGTGGTGTTCGCACGCGCGCGCGAGTTGAAGGATTGACTGCGGCATGAGTGCGAATCCGATTCATCGAATCTCAAGCGCCATTTCCGATTTCAAATCGAAGGTCTATGGGAAAGAACAATTCTCTGAAGATTTGATTCGATATGTCATCATCGCTTGTTTGAATTCAATCTTCATGTTCAGTGTCTACCAACTCATCTATTGGTTTGATCCTGCGAATACATATACGGCTGAAGTGGCGTGGTTTTTCTCATTCATCATTGGTACAATCGAGGCTCACTATGTTCATCGCAGATTCACATTCAAATCCAATGCACCATATGGTGAGAGTTTGTATTGGGTGATTTTCGTATATTCGATTATCCTCGTATTGTCAACACTGACCATTTCGGGCCTCATCAACTCGTTTGACATTCAATATCAACTGGCTTGGATCATCAACAATTGTATATTCGGTCTCGTTTATTTTGCAGGACTCCGTTTTGTTGCATTCCCTCTAGAAGACACCTCTGAGGCCTAACTGCTGCCCCTCAAATTGAAGAGTAGTGTGTGCGCGCATAGAGCCGATGTTCCAGCGTCCACGCGGTACTCGAGACTTCGGTCCTGACGAGATGGTCCGACGCACAGCGCTCGAAAGATTGTGTGACGAACAGGCCGCACGTCATGGATTTCTGCGTGTCGCAACGCCCACATTTGAGAGTCTAGATCTATTCACTGCCAAGTCTGGTGACGCCGTGGTTGGCGAACTCTATGCGTTTGAGGACAAGGGCGGCCGCCCACTGACACTCCGCCCAGAATTGACAGCACCCGTCATGCGCATGGTGGCCAATGACATGCGTTCAGTACCCAAGCCGATGCGCTTGGCCTATTACGGCTCATGCTTCCGCTATGAGGAGTTCAAGACGGCGAGGTATCGCGAATTCTGGCAGTATGGATGCGAGATTGTCGGTGCTTCTGGGCCATTGGTCGAGGCTGAAGTCGTCGCCTTCGCCATATCCCTCATGCGCGCAGCAAATGTCACGGATTGGACGATGAAAATCGGACATGTTGGAATCCTCAACGATCTGCTCGCAGGTCTCGCAATCCCTGAAGACAGTCGACGCGATGTCATGCGCCTCTTGGACAAGGGTGACTTTGCCGGACTAGAAGGCAAAGGCGTGTCATCTGATGCTGCGGCCAAGTTGGAGGCCTTTGCCTCACTATCTGGTGGCACGGATGTCATGCCCGCAGCTCGAGCCATGCTCGAAGAGATGGGTGTGGCGACAGACAGTTTGGATTCACTTGGTGAGATGATGTGCAGTTTGGCAGGACTTGTGCCCGACATGCCTGATACCACCATCGATCTCACGGTTGCGCGTGGTTTGGATTACTACACGGGCATGGTGTTTGAGTTTGAAGTCGCTGAACTTGGAGGCGAATGCCAAGTTCTCGGTGGCGGTTCTTACCGTTTGATGCAACTCTTTGACCTAGAGGAATTGGACCCCTGTTGTGGATTCGGTCTCGGATTTGATCGGATTCTCATCGCTTTGGAAAAGCAGGCGGAACGTCTGGGCAGAGACGAAGTCGTGCCCGGCGAATCCTCTGGACCTGGCAGCCTTGCGGTGATTCCCTTCAAGATCGACCCCAACAACGTCCTCGGCATGGTCGCAGGTTTGCGAGC
>JASLKT010000041.1 GCA_030747395.1 Candidatus Thalassarchaeaceae archaeon | reverse complement strand
AAATATATGTTGTAATCATACTCCTGATAATCAGTCAAGTTGTCAAATTGGACATCCAAGTCTACGTTGTAACCATCGGCATCTTTGCTCGTTGTGATTCGGATTTCTTCTGCGGGTACGCTTCCATCACGACCACTTGAGTCCGCGGAAACTGTCCATGGCAAAGCCAGCATGAGGGCGACCATGCTCAGAGAAAGAATGGCTCGTCGCCGGCTCATCATGGGCATAGATGGGCTCCGCTTCTATTTCATAGAAGCGCTTTGACTCTCTCAAAGAATCTCGATTACTCGACTTTTGGCATCCACCGGTTCATTGCTGAGCGTGATTGCATCTTCGATTTGACGGCGATGTTCTTGTGAAAGTTCACCTCGATGGTAGACCGTAATCCACGCTTCATCAACGACCATCAAGGATCCGACATGCGCATCCAGAACAAACCCTACACCCATGTCGACATCATCCCCTAGGTTGATTCGGCCACCCCCGAGTTCAAGCACGACCGTGCCAAGTGCCATCGCATCGATATCTGAAATCCACCCTGGTTGAGGTACAATGAATTCGGTGGTATTGAGAGTTGAATCTAACAAACCCAGTGAAGTGAGTAATTTTGATTCATTTTCAAACGTAGACGGATGTACACCTTGTGCAACGCACATTTTCTCAAAAGTGGCCATTGCGCTCCCATCAATCAGCGAGTCGTGAATTCGGAAGGCGCCCTCATCTGCTGTTTCACACAAGCCCGTTGAATGAAGCAAGATTCCACCCTGAATACAGACCAGTTCCTCTAGGTCTGCCGGTCCAGCACCACGTAAGGTTTCAATCGATTCCAAAACTTCGATTGCATTGCCTGCTGCAAACCCAAGTGGTGTGTTCATTTCCGTCAATGTAACGCGAGTTGTAATGCCAAGGCCAGCACCAGTAGATACGATTGATCGGGCCAGAGTTCGCGCCTCTTCGATGGTTGTCATAAATGCCGCACGGCCGACTTTGATGTCCATCACCAAGGCAGACAATCCCTCAGCTGCTTTCTTGGAAAGAATCGATCCGGTAATCAGTGGTACTGAAGCAATGAGACCCGTGACATCCCGTATGGCATACATGCGCTTGTCGGCGGGTGCAATTTCCCCCGTTTGTCCACCTATCATACAGCCGATTTCATCGACCATTTCGAATGCTTTTTCTGGTGTTAAGGACACATCGTAACCGTCCAGTGCTTCCAATTTATCGAGAGTCCCACCTGTATGAGCCAGTCCGCGTCCAGCAATCATCGGACACTTCAATCCGCATGCGGCCAATGCTGGAGCCAACACCAGACTAACCTTGTCACCAATGCCACCTGTACTGTGTTTGTCAACGACCAGATGTTGCCATTCATTTGGCCATTCTAATACCGCACCGGAATGAAGCATTGCATGCGTCAATTCCACAGTTTGTTGTTCTGACAATCCGTTGTCATACACATTGCGCATCCACACTTCAACCTCAGCGTCACTGAGACTACCGCCGACAACGCCGTTTACAAATGTCTGAATATCAGTCATCATCGATCAGTCCGATTTCAATGAGGCGCTGTCTGAGGAATTCACCGGCACTGATGCTCGGATAGAGTGCTTCGCCACCTGTACGCGCGATGAATTCGGGAAGTGGTGTCAAATCCACATCATCACGTGGATGCGTAAACATCGGCATTGAATATCGGTCACTTGTTGCATCGGGTGGATTGATGACACGATGGGTGACCGCCTTGAACAGCCCATTGGTGAGATTTTGCAACATGTCTCCCGAATCGACAATGATGTGTTCATGATTGCCTTCCACAGCAATCCATCCACCATCATGATCCATGACTTCTAGACCATCAGCACTCGCTCCCACGAGTAGTGTGATGAAATTGATGTCCTCATGCTGGGCACTGCGTACCGCGCCATCTGGAACATCGTTACCGAGTGCAGGATAATGCAGAATCCGGAGAATGGTGTTGCCATCCATGGCCATGTCAGGCAACCAATTTGGTCCCATGCCTAGATATTGTGAGCAAACCTCAAGCAAGGTTCGACTGAGTTCTTCCATTTGGATATAGAGGCCATCTATTGCCGGGCCGAATTCAGGACAATCATCAGTGGGCCAAATATTGGTTGCATATTCGGCCTTCAATGGATGGCCGTCGGCAAGGGTCCGTCCTGTTTGCCAAAACTCCTTCAAATCAGGTGCAGGGTTGTCCTTGGCGTGCTCGACTCCAAATGGCACATACCCTCGTTGATTTCCACCTTGATTCCAACGCATTTTGGAATCATCACCCAGATTGAAGAATGTCTCACTGACCTCATATGCGCGATCGATATCACCGAGAGGGATACCATGACCAGTTAATGCGAAAAAGCCGATATCTTTGAGAGCTTCTCCCATTTTTTTGACGAAGGCATCACGGCTTTCGCCATCACCATTTGTGTATTCACTCAGGTCGAGTGTTGGGATTGAATCTCGGGCCATCGATTCGGGCGCCACTCGGGTGCCCATGAATCCTTCGCGTGCTTATTGTTCAGAATCATACTTTTCTCGGAGTTGTTCCAAAGTCCAACCCGCATCTAGAGATTCTTGGACTTGCTGAGGTGACCAGCCTGGGAATTCGTAACCATCCAGTTGTGGGGCTCCAAAGACTCCATCATCGCGACCAACGGAAACTTCTCTGGCCTCACTGCCGGCATTTGGGCCGACACTGGTTCCCTCCAAAATAACAGCACCAGTGGGTGCTTGTTGTTCCTCTTCCGTCCAAATTTCAGAACTGATGTCCCCAACATCATCGACCAATACTTTTCCAGCAGCTTCACTTCTACTGTTGAATAGCATCAAACCCAATGCACCGAGAAGGCTGATTGCTGCAATGACAACCAATGCGAACATTACCTTGGCAGATGTACTGTCCATGGCATCCTCACGGAATGGTCCCGCTTCTTCATCGTCGTCGTCGGTGGTGTTGCTGTTGTCTGTACCAGAATCTGTATGATCGTCTTGTGGATTCGTGCATGGGACAGTTTCATTGTCTGCAACCCCATCCAAATTTGCATCACCAGTTTGGACGGCCAGAGATGCAGCGAGTGCTTGACTCCAAGCCCACATGACCTCGTCACCATCATGAATACAATCGCCATCCGTGTCGGGATTCTGCGCCATTCCACCATTTTGGAATTCCTGTAGATTGGCCAATCCGTCGCCATCCGGGTCTAGATTTTGTTCAGAATTGGTCGTTCCTGGGACAGCAGACCATGAGCGGTTCAGACCATTTTCAATTTCCCAATAATCGGGCATGCCATCGCCATCGGTATCGGTGGATGTATCCAACCGATTCCAGTCTTCTTCAAAGATGAATGTCTGGTGTTCTGCCAGAGCTACGTGTTCGATTGCGAGTCCCATCTCACGGTTTCTCAGTGCACTGTTGCTGCCCCAATTGATGCTGCTAAACAAACTCCATTCGCCATCAACAATCATGCTCTTGTCATGCAATTTCGTGATGTCGTTGGAGGGTGCCATGATTCGTGCTTCTACATCCAAACCATCTGTCATGTTCAGTCGATGGTTGAAGTGATTGACCGTTTCTTGAATCCCGTCATCCATGTAATATCCATTGATGAGAAGTCGAACGGACACACTTCGATTGGCGGCTCTTTCGATCGCTTCAATCAGTGGATTGTCGCCATAACCCCAGTGCCAACCCAAATCGAAGTATTGTACTGATATGTCCAGAGAAACATCCGCTTCATCAATCAACCAAACAAGCGATTGAATACAATCATCTGGACAGGTGAGTAACACTGCGCCAAAGGGTCCGTCATAGGTCAGTTGCATGGGTTCAGCCGGACCAAATTCAGTGGAGGCTGTTGGACGGGACCACCCCGTGGGCCGTCCCATCGATGAGGGTGCATCTTCGAGATTGATGATGTGTCGCTGACTTTCATTTTCATCCCACAGCATTCGTGACATGACGAGATCTGCCACATCTTGGCTGTTGACGATGACACCAGAATCTCGATTTCCCATATCCCCGTCGAGTGGGAATGTAGAGCGCTTCCAATTGCCACTTCCAATCCAAACACTGTCGCCATCCCGTACGGCAACCTTGGAGTGGATGTAACGATAGGGGCCCATCGGTGCGTTGGAACCATCCGGTTCAACCATCCATAGCACTGTACAACCTGCGTTGGCCAATTCATCAGCCCAACCTCGTTGATCCTCACTATCTGCAGCATCTCCGAGGATCTGCCCTTCGAGTAAAATGGTACATCCTACACCGCGAAGAACAGCCGCTTCAATTGCAAGGAATAGTTCTGGTGAATCAAATTGGTAAACATGGAGGTGCAGGGATGTGGTTGCTGCATTGATCCATTCGACCATTTGGAAAAGAGAACCAACTGGGGAGTTCACCGGGACGACCGAGCCATCTGTGGCGAAATATCCAGAGTCGCAAAACAGGCTTGACCCTAGTCTTAGCCAACGGTATTCCCAATCTGTAGAGGTGTCGGTATCAGGCAACACATTGCAACCATCGCCTCGCATGAGAATCAAACCCGCGGAATCGGAAGGCGGCATCTCTAGTGCCAAACCATTCCAACCCTCAATTTCAGCAAAACCTGAGCCGTAAACAAAGGCGTCCACAATCGTTTCATCCGGGGCGACCAGTTGTAGCGCGCCACCACTATTGATGAGCCAAGGTGGAGAGTTGCTGAACAGTGTGTTGGCATCAACCGCTTCGGGGCCTCCATCAACGAGGAGGTTGTCCGGATCCTCACTAATGACAACAGATTGGCCTGGCTCAAGAATATGGTTCAGCATCAATGACTGCTGAGAACTATCTGAGGTCAGACGTTCAATCATCCAACCTCCTAGATCGACCCAAGTATCCCCTGTATTGGTAATCTCAAACCAGTCATTTGAGCGACCAGAAACCTCCACAGGCATGACACGGGTGAATTTGATAGTCATCCCGCCGTCATACGAATGGATGATTGGATTCGCATCACCAGGAGTAGGCCACAAGGTTTCACGGGTTTCTGCGCCCCCATTGCGTGATTCAAGTGTGGTGCAATCTGTACTGGTTTCCCATGACAACGTTTGAATGGCATTTCCGTTCGGGTCAAGCAGAGTGATATCCTCTCCCTGATTGGTCAAGATATTCTCATCAAGATTCAGCACCACATAATCACCAACATCTAGAATCATTGAGTCTGGAGTATGGTTCCACAAGCGTCCAGGTGCTACCGCTGCTGCTCCACCAGCATCATCTTGGACCATCCATCGTGAAAGATTCACAGCATATCCAGCGACATTGAAAAATTCAATCCATTCGCTGGCCAATCCATCTGTGGGGTTTGAGCACTGAGGGCTAACCTCCGACATGATGATTTCAGTGGGTCCAGAATAGGGCTGTTCAAAGATGAGGTTCTGCGAACCCGGAGTTGGCCAAGCTCCAATGACCCACGGATGATTTGGAGTCACACCAGGGACCATACTCATGCCATAAGCAGAGTGATCCCATATTGCCGTGTGTGCCGATTCGCCTTCAGGATTGTTGAGTTTGAGTTCACCTTGATTGTTTGTCAATGTGATTGAATCATCACCGAGAGGATAGACGATGTAGGCATCGGGGTTAAGGACCGTTGGTGGAAGAGAAAAACCCGTGCCAGAACGCAATTCCCAGCCAGTCAAATCGACGGGTTGGTCACCTGTATTGACGATTTCAACCCATTCTCCATCCATACCGGTTTGCGAATCCGCACCGACGGGATTCGGCATAAATTCAGAAATTCTCAGACCAACATCTTCGCTTCCATTTTGTTCGCTTCCATTTCCTTGTCCTGGATTCCATGTTCCTTGTGTATGGTATGGGGATGGAATCCAAGGTCCACTGACCATCATTGGGTCGGCAGGAATAATGCTTTGATCCTCGATTTGAGGTGTATTCCAAGCAATCATCTGTCGAATGTCACCGTTGCTATCAACCAAGGACACCGAATCGAAATTGTGCAACAAATTGATGGGACCAAACACAATGAAATTCTCACTTGAATTAGAACCAACATCTACCGAATTGCTCGCTTGTTGTCCCGTCCCTGTCATCAGAGTATATCCTTGGGCAAAACTGCTGATATTTTGACCACCTTCGACTTCAGGATAATACAATTCCAACCATGAACCGCCTGCTGGATCGCCAACGCTTGCATTGGCCATCACTTCGTTAATCTGAATTCGCGATTCGGGAATAATCATGTTGAGTGGATTGTTGTTTTCTGGCGTTGGCCATTTCGCAGTATTGAGCGGTTCTGCATTCCGACCCCAATCTGGTGTGAATGTCGAGATGTTGACGTAGGAATGTCCGGGATGTGTTGGGCCGGAATACTCGACTTGGTGGGTGATGTCACCACTGGGCATTCTCAGTTTTACCAGTTCAGTCCCCTGTCCATTGTTGAGCATGCCATAGGTTCGTGTTCCATTGACAGCCACAATTCGATGTTGGCCGGGATCAATCATTGTTCCAGACCCAACGAGATGTGTTGTGTTCATCTCCATCGAGTTGCCTGCCGCATCATCGATTGACCAGCCAGCAAGATCGATGGCAACAGAACCGATGTTTGCAATCTCGACCCATTCTCCGCCGGGCCAAGTGGAATTGTCATTGGTCCAGTAAGGATCTGGCATGACTTCGGTAATTCGCAATTCACTCTGAACATAGGTCGGACCACCTGTGCCACCACCACTGTTTGAAGCACCGGGGGTATTGGTGTTGGAATCAACAAAAGCATCGGTAGGCGAAGGCCCAGGAATTTTACTCACATCACTGCTGGCCTGAGTTGTATTTACTGAGTGAACCGAGACCCCGACTCCATCGATGAGATCCAATGTCTCACCTGCATTGTTGAGCTTCAGAGTCCCTTGGGAATTTTCAGCAATGATTGCATAATCGCCGGCTGGAAGCACATAGGGTGTGGCCAAATTGGCAAAATCAACCCAGGTATTGGCGTCGATGGGGTGTGAATATTGTGCGGCATCTACGAGTGTCCAACCTTGTAGATTGATGTCAGAAGTTCCACTATTGTAGAGTTCAACCCATTCGCAGGCTGGATAGTTGCCCGTATCGGTTCCCATCGGATTCGGCATCAGTTCGTTGATACAGATGTCACCACTACAGGCGGTTGATCTGGCCCCGGTCCCCTGGACCAGTGGCGAGAGGCTCATGAGAATCATCAGTGCGGTCAGTAGGAGGGCATTACGGCGCATCGGGTTCACCGCAGGGCATAGCCCTGCGCTCACGCGTGAGGGAGTCTTCCCCTTAGTGCCTCCGCAGATTAGATGAAACCGAAGCCGTCGAGTTTCTGAGCAAACGTGTAAATCATAATTGGTACCAGAATGATGCCCATGCCGTGGCTTCGTCTGATTCCTATTCTCGGAGGCATCAGCCCCATTGCAGTCCCGACGATGAGCACACCGATTCCAATCCAACCAGTGGATAACCAGACGAGGAGGGTGACGAATCCAACCACGCCCATGACCATGCTTCGAAGCGGAATCAACTCGTGTAGTTTGAGCATGCCTTGACCAACCTTGATCATCACCGGAACGGCAAACAATCCAGCACCGATTGTAATGGCCATCAATCGAATGTAATCAGATGGGGGCTCAAGTCCAGTCCATTGGTCGATTGGATACATCATGTTGAGGGCCAGAGCGGCACCAGAACGTGGGCGTAGCACGAGGTAAAGGAAGGTTAGAACCATCACTGTGACCGCTGTGTTGGTTGCAGAAAGAACCGCAATGACTTCGAGGTCTTGCTGCCGTGTTTGGGCATCGAGGTCATCCAGTTCTGGACTGGATTCTTTCACTTCGAGTGCCTTTGCAAGCATTGCGTCATCTTCCTCGGTTCGCTCGACCAATTCCGTGTGGTCATCGCCAATTGTTGTGACCTCTCCGCCGACGACAGAATCCCAATCATCGCTAGAGTCGACAGAATCTTCTGTGTCAGAACTCGGTTCGATAACCGCTGTCGCTTGCGCTTCATCGACAATCATCGGTGCAGCGACATCAATAAATTTCGAGTCATCAAGGCCATGCAATCGCGCAGTTTCGGCTCGATATTCAGCGATTCTAGCACGTGCCGCAGGGTCATTGATTCCACCTGGGCCGTATTCGAAATCAGCCGGGATGTAATCTGGATCTGTCAATCTCCCCCAGAAATTCCGTGCGCTCATGACAACGACGGTCGCTTGGGCCGCAGTCATTCCGGGGAGAATTGCCATGACCGCAGCACAGCAGGATGAGAGAAGGCAAGGGACAATGAGGGGTTTGACTGGCGGCAAATCCCAATTTTGCTCCTGCGGGGGCATTTCAGATGTCGTGACATAGATGTCAATCAGATTGGCAATGCCGAACAATCCAGCAAGCGCAGGCATCAACAATGTTGCTGATGGCATGCCTACGGGACTGCGACCGGGCAACTCAAACACGGCCCAGCCATAGAAACCTGCGAGCAAGAAGAACGCGGTTGCTACAAGCATCCCTGCGGCACGTGAATTGTCTCCAAGTCTGAAATCGATGGCCTCGAATTTTCGATACACTTTCCACTTGCCAATGGGAATTGTGAACTCGAAAGATCTCGGTAGAGGGATATGTGCCCACGATGTAATCTTCTGAATCCAACGTGGCCACGCGAGGCGCGTCGTCTCTGTGAGGATGAGGAAAGCGGAAATGGCCAACAATAGCCACGGCAATATATCACGACTGAGTTCGTACAAACCGAGTCCGGGATTGGTTCCAAACAGTAGTCTGGCAACAATCAACAATGGTATGCTGAGTAACAGTCCGAGTTGACTTCCTCGTGCTGAATATGCAACACCTTGCGCCGCATGCCCTGAAATCAGCATTCTGTGCCCGGGTAACAATGCGAGGGCCGTATCCCCATCAGGTGCACCAATCAATGCACTGGGGATGTAATTTAGGAATGTGTGCACCGTCCCCATCGAGACGATGATGGCTGCTACTGAAGACAAGGGTATTCCAGCATTCACGGCCAATGGTGACATTGAGAGTGCAATCAGAGCGACGTTGTTGACGTGGAAACCGGGAATCAATCCAGTCATACAACCGAGGAATATGCCGATGAAGAACGAGCCAATGAGCCACGCCCAATCTAGCATAAATCCCTCTAGCATTGCAATCCCTCCTATCAGAGTGTTAGACAGAGTTGTGTACCGGGGTCATCGGGATGATCGATGGCGACCAAACGCCCAGTCCAAACTTGGACACCTGTGCTGTTGCCACCTTCATCGAATCCAGTCTCAATTGCAGTCCCATCATCAAACAAACAAACACGATCATCCGAACCAGATGCAACCAACCAAAGGTCGCCATTGCTGGATTGGTTGAGTTCTCCGTTGACAGTAACCAGTGTGTTCACTTGCCATGTCCAAGCATCCCAACCGGCAGTCCATGAGAAAGAATCTGGTGGGATATCGATGGTGCCGATTGCATACAATGGGACATCAAGGATGATGCGCCCTTCAGCTTCATTCCAAACCACAGTGGCGTTGTAGAATTCAACATAGGTCCCCTTCTCAATCCATTCCGCGTGTGCTCCAGCAATTTGGAAGCGAAGGGTGGTGGAGCGCTCAAAGTAATCCTTGCCATCTCCGATGTAGCCCTTGTCATAGTCTGGTGAAATTGAACCCGTCATCCAACCCGCGACGTTGACCTCTTCCCCAATCCACGCAGATGGGTCTGCTGCTATTGTTGCCAGTGTTGTGAAATCTCCGATGAGGAGTCCAACCGGATTTACAGTGTGGTCCTCATCACTCATCTGTAGGCAGATTTGGGCACGGTCCTCGGACCATATGAGGCGCCCAGAGTAGCCTTCACCCTCAAACTCAGGCAAGGTTCCATTGACGAGGATTTCGGCATTTGGAATCAGGCAAATGACACCGACATTTTCGCCTCCAGGTGCGACGAGCCAATGTTCGCCATCCGCCCAGTTGTAAGTCCCTTCAACATAGACTAGTTTGCCGATATCATACGACCAAGTCTCGGCTGATACGGCCCACGAGAGGCGCTTGGCCCCAGCGGGATGTGTCACATCGAGTGTTGAGGATTGAACCACTATTGACCAGCGATAATTCCTCTCATCCCATTGAACCCAACCGGTGAGGTTGACCTTTGATCCGGCCTCAATCCATTCCGTGACTCGGCCCTGTAATGAGACGTAGAGTCGATGGTCACTATCGAGATATGAAGGGTTATCGATGAGTGTAAAACTCTGCCAAGTCACATTCGGTTCGATGGCATCCGAAAGGTAACCTGAGAGATCCACTACTTTGGAGCGATAGGCCTCAGCATCCGCAGAAAGGTCGTTCAAAGATGTCTCAATCACGACGACTTCCGCACCGACTTTTTCGGCTATGGCACCCATTCCTTTGGCGTTTATCCAAATTTTTCCATTGTACTGAACCACTTCACCTTCAACAACAATCCGAGAACCAATGGGGGGTACCTCACTGGTATCATACCAACGGATTTTGACTACATTCGGAGCATCTTCGACTTGCAAATCGACTCGGTCCGACCCATCGCTATACGGGTCACGAACCCAAGAAATCAGAGTCCCTTCGATTTTGACCGTCTCTGAGAGGTGTTCGTGCACCTCGTCAATTTCGACTCGATCCGGTTCACGAACCACAGCATAGAAGTTCAGCGTTGATACCAAGAGCACCGACAAAAAGAACGCAGCCCACATCTTCGACATGAACCTGCGAGTCATCCCGATAGGGATGAAGATTGCCAAACGAGCCGGTGGTCTCATTTGCTTGACCTGTCGTGGCCACTATGTGGCCAGAGCCCTGTCATTGGTGGTCGTCCTCCTTCTCTTGGCGGTGAGTTCGGTTCCGTTGACTCTGGAAACCACTTCTATTCGGTCCACTGAAGGCGCATCTCAGGAAGCAAATATCGTCACTTGGAACGCCGGAGATGTTTGGCGATATGACATTGAATTGGACGCTGTAAATTTGGTCCAGGGTAGTTCCGAATTATCCGGTTCAACGCTCGACATTGTCACCGGTGATGCCACCATCTTGGTGGCTTCCGTAACGACCTACAACGTCTCCGGACAATGGGTTCCTGCTTATCGATTGGAAGTTGATGCTATTGGAACGGGCGATGGTCGATTCCCCGAACCCAATACTGGAATCTTCGCGTCGGGAGAGTTGATTGTCGATTATCACGAGACCCGCTGGGTTCGCGCATCCGATCTCGCCATCATTCACCGCGTGCAATCCATCGATCTTGATTTCGATGCGTTCGGAATTTGGATGACCGGAATCGCCGATTTCACCCATACTCACGAATACGATCCGCCGCAGGAAGTTTACGATTTCCCCATGCGAATCAATGAGACATGGAACACCGCCTCAACACACACGCAAATCTGGTCGGGGAATGGAGGCCC
This sequence comes from Candidatus Thalassarchaeaceae archaeon, assembly GCA_030747395.1. GTDB lineage: Archaea > Thermoplasmatota > Poseidoniia > Poseidoniales > Thalassarchaeaceae > MGIIb-P. The sequence goes on along the minus strand of JASLKT010000041.1, from coordinate 4,366 downwards.
AATTTCGCTACCACCTGCCCCTGAAATCGAAGAGGAAACCATCCTCTACAACATCACCGAGATTACTGAGAGTCCAGCCACATACACGGGGTGTGAAGAGTCCTACCACATCTGGTGGAACAACACGAATGGTGATCTCTTGGAAGATCATTGGTGGTGCCCTGCTGTTGGCAACGATGTCTATTGGTGGACTGATGACATTGCGATGGATGGCGTCGATGCCAAATTCTGGCTGACCTCGTTCACTCCAGCATCTGCTTCTGATGTCACCGTCCAAATCGACCCCTCCACCGCGGCTCTCAATCAGATGCTCAACATCACAATCACTGGGCCTGATGGAGAAGATGGTACACTTTGGCATCATGAAAACATGTACAATTTCACGCTAGAGGGTGGGGTCGCAACTCTCCAAATTCCGGCAAACAATCGCATGGATGACACGCCGACCAGCATCGATTGGGGGACGCATGGGATTCTAGCATGCTTAGACCCTGAGGGAATCGCAATGATTTGCGGCGCTTCGACTCTCACATTGGAGGGCAGTGCGATCGGTGCATTGTTGCGTCAAGATGCCATTGACCGCGCCCCGTTGGTTTTGGATGCCGGCCACAATACCGCTCTGCGGTTGGGCCTTTCATTCAGATTTTGAGCGACGAATCGCAGCCAAAGCAAACACACCGATTCCGGCCAACAGTGATGGAGCTGGAAGCCCATTGCTCGTGACCACTGTAGCGACCACATTCTCAGCAGAATATTTGTGATCTGTAAGGGTGGCTGAAAGAACCAGAGTGCCATTGACAAAATGTTGTGTTTTCACCAAGAATCCTTCTTCATGATACCAGTCAATACTGGTGCGGGATTCTCCGACGATTTGCTGTTCCATTCGAATGGTCGCTGTGTTATCGCTATTGGCCTCACCCGTAGAGATGGTTGTTTCCTCAGCAGCCGTCCACGTTACCTGGCGCGCCAAGTCTTCAGAATCCCGACTCGTTTCGTTCCACAGCGCTCGATTGATGCGTTGTTCAGCAATGGTCGTGCGCGAGATGGATTCAGAAAAGTCCCATTCATCTCCGACATCAATGCCACTGGGCCACAATCCATCGCGTTCGATGATTTCCTCAGTGATCAATCGGTTCTCAAGATAATTGTCTTCGCCACCACCACTAAACCATGTTTCCAGATAGATGGTTTCAACACGCTTCTCGAATGCACTTGCGCCCGTGGGCATCCATACTTCGATGGTGGTGGTGACATTGAGCGTCATCGTATCATTGTCGTAATCGGTACTACCATCCGTAAAGTGGACAGTCATGTTCACAGAATGCTCGACAAGGCTCACGCGACAGTTCGTACTTTGACCACCCAAACTGATGCTTTCACTCGCTTGAATGGTCAGCCGCATGGGGACTTCTTCGACCAGATTCAAGTGATCAAAATCGGTACTATTTGCTTCCATTTGTGATTCATATTCTGCGAAAACAGCAGCGGTCCAACCGTCGTACTCAAACCAATCTCCTGCACTGTAATTGGGTTGTGTAATCGTCATGCCAGCAGCCGTCACAGGGACGAGCAGGCCGACGACCATGACGGCGACCAGAAGCCTGCGCATACCTCCCGACTCACCCTTGAGTCCTTCAATAGAACCCATTCCATGGGACCGTTCCCTTGAATAATCAGTCCATTCACCCGTAGGGTGATACCATGCACCCCGACCGCGCTCGAAGTCTACTTGCCATTGCCGCGATTGGGCTGTTCGTTCTGCCAATGTTGGCAGCAGCCACACCGATTCCAACTACAGAAATTGAAGAGGTTCATTGGTGGGAAGACACGCTGATGGATGAGGACAAGGATGGGATTCAGGATAACATTTGGATCGCTATTGACCTCATGCAGGATGAGTTTGTAGACGAAGACGGCCGCATTGGTGTCATCGTCGATTTTGACCACCTGCCCACTCTTCAGGACGAGGTTCTTCTAGCCGACGAGGTTGATTTCATTCACCAACACACCTTCCATTTGATTGACAGTATCGCTGGCACCGTTCCCGTTGAGCGCATCGAAGCACTCTCAGTGCTGCCCGGTGTGGTCATGGTCGAACTAGATGGTATCATGCAGATTGCCAATTCTGATGTCAAGGACACACACGGTGTATGGGATGTGTATGAAGCGACTGGATATGACGGTTCAGGCAGTGTTGTTGCCATCATTGACACAGGCATCGATGGAGCCCATGCAGGACTGGATGATTTGGATGACGACAATAGTACAGATGACCCGAAAGTCATCGCTTTCTATGATGTGGTCAACAACCCCGGATTGACAAATGGTTCCGAAGTATTCCCCTATGATGATCAAGGACACGGCTCGCACTGCGCGGGCACGACCGCAGGCACAGGCGCACCCACCTACGAGCACACAGGCATGGCACCACAGGCACAATTGGTCGGTGTGAAAGTGTTGGATGCAGGTGGTTCAGGTTCATTCGCTGGTGTCATGATGGGCATGGAATGGACCGTTGAGAAGCGCCACGATTTCAACATCCGAGCAGCAAGTATGAGTCTGGGTGGATTCGGTGTCATCGAATTGACCAGTTCCGAAGATGAGAGTGTTGCTCGCATGGCCAACGAAATGGCTCGTGCCGGTATCGCACTATTCATCGCAGCTGGAAACAATGGTGTCTCTGCTCAGATTGGAACACCCGGTAGCGCAGAGGACGTCATCACCGTGGGCGCACTTGACAAGGGTGATGACCCCGGCATTGCAATTTACTCAAGCCAGGGCCCAACTGAAGAAGGTCGCATCAAGCCGAACATCGCTTACGTGGGATCCAGTGTGATGTCTGTTGAATCCAATTCAGGTACAGGTTACACAGACATGTCGGGTACCAGTATGGCCACGCCTGGAGCCGCGGGAGTTGCGGCTCTGATGTATCAGGCGAACCCTGAACTTTCACCGTTTGATGTGCGCAATATCATGCAGGAAACCGCTGAGTACAGACCGTGCCATCACGCGGGCGCCAACGAGCCTTGTGCTGAGGATTTGACCGTCAAGCCACGCCAAAACAATGTGTATGGGCACGGCGAAGTTCGCGCTCACCCAGCAGTCATGGAAGCGGCCAACCAGGTCTACGGATTTACGGACACAGTCGCAGTCAATTTGTCAACTTCAATCATGGGCGATAACAAGGTCCACATTGGTCAAGGTCAATCGATTACATTCACGATTGATGGTGCGGCTGAAAAGATTCAGTGGCGCACTTGGGACATGCGTGATGAATGGATGGATTTGGAAGGCTACGAGCCGGGCGATTCTTCGTTTGAAATCGAGCACGACATGTTTGTCGATCGCCTCAAGTATTTGCCAGGCAACACCATCGAAGGCAATCAGACATTGATGGTCCGCGCTTTGCAGAATACCAATTCGAGCGCCAATGTGGTGACTCACTTGCACATCATGGGTAGCGAGAAAGCCCCGATGGTTGAGGACTCAGAATTCCTCAGCATGGGCATGATTGTCGGCGGTCTTTCCTTCTTACTCATCCTCTCGATTGCTGTGGCCATCGTGCTCTTCATGCAATTGCAGAATCTTCGCGACCCTTCCTTGTATATCCTTGAGGAATCAATGGCAGATGCTGAAATTGAGGATTAGGAATGAATCCACAGGGCCAGATTCTGCTGGCCGCAGTACTTGCAGGCCTTGTCGCCATTGCAGTGACGGTTGCCATTGAAAAATTCGGTGGACTCATTGGCGGTATTTTGGGAACGATTCCTACCACCATTGTTCCCGCAGCTGCTTTCATGTGGTTGGCGGATCCCACTGATTCTGCTTTCCAACCTGCGATGGGTATGGTGCCAGTGGGCATGTTGCTCAATGCCATTTTTCTGTGGCTGTGGCGTGTGATTCCACCCAAGATTCCCAACTGGACATTTGGCAAGCGCTTGGCAACCATCACCAGCATCAATCTCAGTGTCTGGTTTGCAGGTGCCATAATCTCAGTCTCAATCTTCCCTGAACAGGTCTCGATGACCGTGGGGCTTGGCGCTTTGTTAATCGGTCTCGTTCTTGGTCTGTGGATTTCACTTGAACATCGACCGGCACCCCGAGGCCAAAACAGAGTGGGGCCACTGACGTTGGCCATGCGTGGAGTGGCAGCCGCTACAGCGATTGGCGCCGCGGTTTGGCTCTCACAATTGGGTTCACCTTTGCTGGCTGGAATGGCCTCAGTTTTCCCGGCGATTTTCCTCACCAGTATGGTTGCACTTTGGATTGCTCAGGGCGAAGAAGTGCCGAGCGGTGCGGTCGGTCCGATGATGCTTGGCGCAATGTCTGTCAGTTTCTATGCGCTGCTGGCCACATACACTTTGCC
>JASLKT010000040.1 GCA_030747395.1 Candidatus Thalassarchaeaceae archaeon | reverse complement strand
AGGAATTGCTTCGGAAGCAATTCGAAAATGTGGCCGCACGGTTGTCTTTTGCCGTACGCGTAGAGGCGTCGATAGGGTCGGCGACGAACTGGTTGAAGAAGGCATCAGCGTATCCATATTGCACGGAGGCCTTGATCAAAGGAAGCGTGATCGCGCGATGTCAAAATTCGTCGAAGGTCGCTGCATGGCTCTTATCGCCACCGACGTTGCCGCGCGTGGCATTGATGTTGAAGGCATCAATTGCGTCATTCATTACGACCCACCTGAAAATGGTAAGGCGTACAAACATCGCAGCGGAAGAACAGCAAGAGCAGGCTCAACAGGCACCGTGATTTCGTTTGTTCAGAATCCACAGAAGAAGATGTGCAGCAACATCCAGAAAGATGTGGGAATATTCGTCAAGTTCACCCCCCCTGATTTCAACTATCTACCCAAGTATGATGTTCAATATATACCTCCTGATCGAAAGGACAAACCTCGCAAACCCAAGCGGGATGCAAAGCGCGCTCGCTTCCACAATAAATCAGGCAGACGCCAAGGAGATCGACGTTCAAAACGTGGCGCTAATCCACGAGGTGGCCGCCCAACTGGAAGGCGCAGCCACCCACGTGGTAAGCGCCGATAATCCTGAACACTATGCAGTGGAATAGCCGACAAGAACTTCTTCACCGTCGGTACTCATGATGTAAATTGACTGTAGATTGATGCCATTTTCCGCTAGGCCGCGTGTGAATGCACCCAACGAACCGGGTTCGTGTCGCAGTGTCGCAGTGTAGAGTTCACGGACCGAGAATGCAACACCGAGAGACTCGAGCACATCCGTGGTCCCACCCGCATCATCAGTGACAATTGCAGCGATTGCCGAGGAACTTGCCAGTCCGGCACCTGCAATGATGTTGATTCCCGCATCCCCGATTGCTTCACAGCATTCAGCCATGGAGCCGGGCCTATCTTCCAATGTGATTAGAAACTCGTTCATGAACCGTTGAAAATGCGCCTTGCTTTCAATTTACCGAATACAATGTAGAGTTATCCGCGGGTTTTGACTTTGGCATACAACCACCAAACCCCAATCATGCCGGCTACGATAATTGTGCCCGCACCATATCCTGGATCGGCCCCATTCCATGAAGACACATTCATCACATCGCCATCACCAAGGGTCGAAATGTACCAAACAAAGGTTGCAGAAGTCAACGTCATCATCGCAATCATCCCCATAATCGAATACTTGGCGTGCTTTGGAATGGTTTTCCCTGTCGCATAGTAATCAAACATCGCAGAACCAAAATATCGATTCGTTAATGTCCAGCGAAACATAGTTTCGTTGGAACACGAGAAGAGGAACGCAGCAGGTACAGCCCATGAGACGGTGGGCCAACCCGGAACCCAGATTCCAACAACCGCAAAAACCACGAATAGTAATCCCAATCCAGAATAGAGGCGGGCCTTCGTTGGATGACTTGCAACACAGTACTGGGCGACGATTGCCTCAATCGACTCCAACCGCTCGGCCATGCCCCTCCCTCTACATGCGCCATATCACCCTTGCCATACAAGGGCCAACCTCTTCAGGAGACACCATTTGCCCTGTTTGAGTGAGGTGAAGCCGATGCGTGTCGCAACCGTAGAAAACCCACTTCGGTTGGCTGTATTTATCTCTGGATCAGGCTCCGGTATGGCGGCCTTACTACACCACCAAGAATCGAAGCCATGTTTGCATGAAACGGCACTAGTCGTATCCAATGTTGCTGATGTTTCGGGATTGGATAAGGCGAAAGCACACAATGTTAACACAATCACAATTGAATTAGACACTTCAATTTCTGGCAAAAACGAGCGACGTGAGGCCCACGAGATTTCCATCATGGAAGCATTGGAAGAACACCAAATCGAAGCGGTGATTTTGTCAGGATACATGCGAATCCTCTCCCCACTATTTGTGCAGGCATGGAAAGGTCGTTTGCTCAACATCCACCCCTCTCTCTTGCCAAAATATCCAGGGGCACATGCACATCGCGATGCGCTAGCAGACGGCGCAACAATCACTGGTTGCACGGTGCACTTGGTCGATGAAGGCGTGGACTCGGGACCAATTCTAGCTCAAAGCCAACTTGAGATCCATCCCGATGATGACGAGGAAAGTTTGTCAGAGCGCGTCAAGATTCTTGAACACAAATTGTATCCAGAAGTTATCGATACTTACGCTGAAAGCGCCCTTTAGGGCGCAGATGAAATCCCTTGAACATTGAAAGCATAGACGACATCGGACCGAACATGCGCGCGCGCGCCCTACTACTTGTTTTCCTGATGTTATCAGCAACCCTATCGGGTTGCTTTGGTAACGAAGGACCTGCAATTCAGGAAGAGGAACCACCCTCGGCCGATGGCGTATTTGTAACCGGTCCCGATGGCCTCCCCGTTGATGTTGATCCACTTCCGTTGGTATTCAACTTCAGCGATGTCGGCGAAGATGGGCCCGAACCAAGTCTTGGAGTCACATCCAGCGGTTGCATTTTCTTCATCGCAATGGAGAAGGTCATGCGGTCATGCGATTATGGCGAATCATGGGAAGAAGTGCAAGATCCACTTGTATGTTCACCAACAACCAGTGACCCCTATGGTTGGGTTGACCCTATCACAGACCGAATTTTCAATGTGCAAATGATAGGATTGGAAACATCGTGGATTTGCTGGAGTGATGATGATGGTGAAACTTGGGTTGGCAACCCACACGATTCAGGCACAACCCCAATCAATGACCACATCAAGCTAGCAACCGGTCCTTGGACAGGCAGCGGATATGGGATTGGCGGCCAATTGTCTCAAGCATTCTATGAAACTGCAGTGTACTATTGCTACAACAAACTTGCAGGCATATTCTGCTTCACAAGTTTTGATGGAGGGGCCACATTTGAAGCGGGCGGACAAATCATTGGATTGGCCACCACCAACGGGGGCCTTCATGGAGCCATCACCTCAGCACCAGACGGCACGGTTTACGTCACACCTCGAGTTGAAACACCCACAGTGATTGTGTCAGATGACAATGGACTATCTTGGTTCGATCGGACGATGGGCGAGGATGTAGGGACACCATATCCCCGCAAAAATTCCGAGGTTGCCACCGATTCGGAATCCAACGCATATCACATTTGGACAGGAGCGGACGAAGGCGTCTACATGTCAACAAGCACCGATTCTGGACAGTCCTGGCAACAAAATAGCAGTCGTATTAGCCCAATCGAAGTCATTTCTACAGCATTCCCTCAGATTGATGCAGGGGACCCAGGAAGAATCGCCATCACATATCTCGGAAGCGAAGATGCGAGTGAATTGCAACAACCAGATCTTGACGGCAGTCCATGGGATGGCAATGCTCACTACGCAAACTCAAACGTCAGTTACTATCTGTATGTCACTTACAGTTTGAACGCACTGGATGAAAACCCTGTATTCCACACCTTCCGTGCTTCTGCAGACCCGGTGCAAGTGGGTAGCATATGTCTGAACAGCGGCGATTGCCGTGATATCGGTGGTTCAAACAGGAACCTACTCGATTTTAATGATCTACACATTGATCACGAAGGACGGGTATACATTGCATTTGCAGATGGTTGCACGGGCCCATGTGCCGAAAGTGAAAACCCCCAGCCAGAAGACTCCCGTAGCAGGCGAGCGACCATGTGTTTCCTCGCCAGCGGCCCCAGTCTTTTCGAATCAGTAGGGGAATTTTCTGGGTTTTAGAGATTATTTGAGTGGGAGGTTATTGCGACAGAATCCTTGATTCCCATCGCCGCCCTGACCAATCTAATTCTAGGCGTCATCATCATCATCTTTGTTAGATAGTGTGCCGATGATTCCTTTGATACTTCCAATCTTTAGTTCATCATCATCAGACTCCATGGGCTCAGCCAGTAGTTCGATCATGTCCCCCAATTTTTCCCCTTTGATTGCACCGTAAATAATTCTGAAAAATAGGATGGCCACGACTACAAGAAATGAACACGCCATGAACCAAATTTCTAGGTCAACACCCATGAGGTGATTACAGTATTCTGGGTTGTCTCCTAGGGTGAATCTACAACCATTTCCCATGCCCTGCCGATTGTAACGACACCTATCAAATTAGGCCCAAACCATCCAACTTGGACAGGGGGTATGCGGTGTGATTCGACCGTCACGGCCAGAACACCCCAAACTGCAATATCTAATTAATTGAACTGTTTTCGGCGCTTTTTAATTAATTTCAATTATTTGGGGCAAATATCACACCACCTCACTGATCCGCTTTCCGTTTGGGATCACAGCATCCCCTGGTGTACTCCCTCGTTCTCTCTATGGAGCTGTATTCGAACATCAACTTGGAACATTACTCTAAAATTGAAATTAATACTAATTACACAGATTATCAATGAATTAATTCATTAATCCCCTCTGCGTCGGTATGCAACATGGAAGCCACCGTTTCACTACCATCACTGCTCGTTGAGCGGCTGATGAGCAGTGCCAACGAACTGGACCTTTCAATCAGCCAATACTGCCAACTTCTCCTTGAAAACCACTTGCAAGACGAAGACAATGTCATTACAGCAGACCCTTCCATACTAGACCCCCTCAAGTTGATCAATCTGGATGAGAATAGGTTGAACTCAACCCTTGCTGGTAATCCCCTTACAGGTGGCGCCCTTTCTGGCCACATCAATCGTCTATTGCCACTCAAGTATGGGTGCAGGATGCTTTGGTCGTTACTCGATGAGCAAGGCACAGGTCCAACCATACATGATTTCCGTTCAGCCATTAGGGTAAGCGTAGCCCCCGTTCGAACATTGCTGAAAGAATTTGATGAGCACCAGGGCCGCGAACGAGGTTCGAGAACCCACTCATCTTTTCCAAATGGCGAACGTGCCGCTACAAATCGATTCTTGAATCACTACATGATTCGAAGGGCAAGAGCTGGCGAAACCGATCCATCCGGCGCGTTGTACGATTTCGGTTTGATTGAAGTGGACGATTCTGGCAGAGTTCAATTTACTGAATCGGGAAAAAGATTCGTCAGAGAACCAAACCCCATCATCGACGACACCCTAGAGGGTGGCCCATCATTATCACCCACAGAGCGAGCGTTGATCGTATCCCAAGTAAGAAACAACATGGGCAAGGAATGGGCATATATGCGTCACATCATCGACGGCATCCACATTGGATCAAACACACCTTCCTCGTTGCTTTCCCGCATCCATCGCAGGTATGGCCCGGGCACCAAAGCAAACTGGAGTGAATCGGTCATTCCCCACATGAGAAGCGGAGTACTGGGGCGAATGCAGGCCTTAGGTTTCATCGAGAGAATTTTCACCGCGAATCGAGTTGAATATACAATTACTCCAGCAGCGATCCACATCCTAGATTGAATTGTCTACGACAATTATGATTGCAATAAATCATAAACTTAGGCATATCTCATAGAGATATGCCTTGGAGCGCATATGCATTCTTCTTCATCCTAACCGCTCTGTTCGGATTTGGCATATTCCGCATTCTCACCGGTGAAGAGAACCCAGCACACACAACCCGTCTTGGCAATGTCAGGGCCGCCCCCGTTGAAGTCGCTGAACCCCGCCCCAACCAATTCGCTCTGGAAGAAGACATGAATCAGTTGTCAACACCAATTGTCACCACAGCCTCTGGAAATACCACCTCCGACGAGCCCCTGGAAATTGAGGACACAGAAACTCCAATCGAAGCAGAACTTACTGAAATTGAGGATTTACTCGATTCTGAAGATACGCTGAACTCATCTGAAGCACTCCTTGCTGAAATTGGGGCAGAATGGGACACCAATCCCAGAAAAGAACCGGATTCCGACAAACTCAGCGTTGAAACTGGAGAAGAGGTATCAAACCCCGATCTTTCAGACTTCCACGATCGACTTGCGAGAGAAGGCGCCCAAACCGGACAAGTTCAAGTCAGTCTCATTTGGGATAACAAAAATGATCTCGACCTCAGCGTAGTCTGCCCTTCCGGTGAACGAATTTCATTTGACAATAAATTGTCATCATGCGGGGGCCAATTGGACGTTGACATGAATGAATCACCCACAAGTGAACAACCAGTAGAGAATATTTACTGGGCCGTAGATGCCGCACCAAAAGGTGAATACAAGGTTCTAATCGAACATTTTGAACATCATGCCGAAGAAGACCTAACTCCTTACAGAGTCTTGGTGGATGATGGCAATGGGCCCAAAGAGTACCGAGGCGAAATCACCAATGACGAACCACCACGTTTGGTGTGCGTTTTCACAGTCGAGTAGGGGGGAAATCAGATGCGCCTCTCCAGAAAATCCCGAAAGTTCCAACGACGCATCAATCGCGGCAGGACAATTGAGACACTCCAAACGATTGCCAATGAGGTACAGGTGGAATACGATAGCCGTGAAATAACCCACAATGAAGCGATTATGCTGGGCAATCAGATTCAACTTAGAGCGGAATTAATCGACAACACTCAACTTGTGTACTCCATCTCAGATCGCGACACTTACCGACGACTCATCGAAGTATACCTCGATGATGGCATTTTATCCCGAACCGAACAAATTCTTCTATGGGATGAGCGTAGAAAGTTAGGAATTTCTGAAGATTCCCATGACGCACTTCTTGCAGCCCTGATTGCACGCTATCAAAAGCAAGGCCGACAAGTCCACATCCAATCGATGCCAACAGCATCTAAACCCGAACAAGAGGAAGAGGAACAACCCGACGAGGAGTGATTTGATGGAGACCATGATTGGATATGCAATAGTGTCCTCCATCGTTGTGGTCATGGTATGGCAAGCCATTTCTCACTTAAGTCAAGGAAGAAGAAAATCAGAATCATTGCTGGGCGCACTAAAAATGGAAGACATCGAAGTAGAAAACACCCTCCCTCCCTCCCGCGCATCCCTATCCCAATCACTTGTCGGCCCTCGGGTCGAATATTCCCCAGAAATGACACCCTTCCCATCCCACTCGAAGCATCACCAAACCGACAAACGAGGGACAATGAAACAAGAGATTAGTGAACTCGAAGAAACCAACATTGAGCGATACTCTGTCCTGGATAGAACCACCGAAAAAAGAGAGGAATGCAAGGGCATCATCGAATTAATACAGGGATTGAGCAAGGAATACAATATCGAAGTCAATCAAGAACTTGTTGAAGCACCACTTGAAGGGGCAACCCTCGTTGAATTGGAGTTACGGCAGGCAGCTTTATTGGAACTATACGAGCGAATGTATCAACTCACATTTGAAGACACCATTCAAGAGATCCGAAAGAGAGAACTGGGGCTGCATGAAAATCAAGAAAAAGCGACAAAAGCACTGATTGACGCTGAAACAGATGAACTTACAAATCAACTTGAGCAGTTGAGACGCGAAGAAGAATTGTATCGGGAGATTCGCTCAGCACAAACGGTCAACTATCTCGAATCATTGGATTTCTCAGAATTGAATGAAGATGGATCAACTCGGCTCAAAGCCCACTACGAATTTTATCATTCACGGTTGAGCGAGAAAGAGCGCCTCCAATTCGAAGCAGAACTGTATCGGCATTTTTCCGATTTAATTCACGATTGCGAAGATCAAGAGGAATTACGCAATATGGAATTTGAGGATTTACCTGCGATTTTACTCACCGAATTGGATGAGCGGCGAAACAAACGAATCCTTTCATTGGATGCAAAAGATCAGAAGGAGAAGGAAGATGCTCGTGCTGAAGAGATCCGATTAGAGATTGAATCGGCCAAATCATCCTCATCCCTTGACAGAATCCGAATTACAGGAGTGAATCCGACTCAAGAGGAAGAATTGAAACAACTCTTTGCCCGAACCAGAGAGAACTTGGTATGCGACGAACTCAACTCAAAAATTCTTGGTTGTGAATATGTGCTTGAATTGGATGCCATCAGAATCCAGGGCGTAACAGATGAACAATTTGAATTGCTAACCGAAATCAAAACGTCAAGGCGTGAGGAATTGGTAGAGATTGCCCGCCAACGAAAATTCACCGAACAGTATACACGATATTTGGACTCAATCCCTCGAATCGAAGACATCGAGGAACTCCTTGCCGTGGACATAGTCAACATCACAGAGCCCCAGCAACAAGAATTGGAAGAATTACGACTCTCACGTTTAGATTATCTCGAAGAGATTGAAAGGCAAAGAGTCGAAGAAGCTCAAGCCAGGCAATATCAACTTCTGCGGGGTTTACTTGAAACCGCTAAGACTTCGGCCGAAATCGATAAAATCGAAATTGAAGAAGTCAATGAAGAACAGGAAGAACGCTTGCTTGAGATCAAAGAAGAAGTGAGGGAAATCCTTGTTGAAGATGAAATGATTACTACGTACGTCGAAAAAGCGGAAAAGAAATCAAAGAAAGCGCCAATCCCTGACGAATTCGATTACGAACCAGAATCAGCATTCAGAACACGAATCAAGACATTGGATGCGGGCGACGGCCATCTAAGATTCAGTTTACTGTGGGACAACATGAATGATTTGGATCTCATTGTACGCACATCAAATGGTGAAATTATCCATAGGGGCAAGCGAAAATCATCATGCAAAGGACACCTCGATCTTGAAATGAACTCTCAGCCAGAAATGAAATCAGCCCTAGAGAACATTGTATGGCCACAAGGTACCACGCCACCTTCTGGAAGTTACAACGTGTTCGTGTGGCACCGAAAACGCCACCAACGATTGCGAAGATCGGATCCGACGATTTACACCCTTCGCAGTAGAGTGGGCGCCGATTATTTCCAGCATTCGGGCAAAACTAGTTTCGGAGACAAACTCAAACTAATCGCATCCATCGAAGTCCCAGATTCAGAAACAATGAACAAACGATTGGTATCAGAATCTGAACTATATCGCCTTCAAAGAGCAGACGTAATGGCCGCTCAAACAATCGAAGAATTCCCTACAATTGATGACAAAGTCTCAACTGTTCATACAGTGATGTTAAACAGATTGATGGAAAAACGAGAATCCGAACTTGAAGAGGCCAAACGGAAGCAATACATTGCAGAACAAGAGGAGCAGTATAACAAAATCATGGCAGAAATTGAAGCGTCAAGAACCCTTGATGAATTGGCAGCAATTCGTTATTCACACGTATCAAGCGACGTTGTGAAATATATTGAGAAAGGTATTGTCAAGCGACGTAAATTAATCGAAGCTGGCATCAAGAAACAAGAGCAAATAGAATCCCAAGAACGATTTGAAAAATATCGCTCCATGGTGAATGAAGCAGAAGATCTGACCACTCTCGCATCCATTGTATTCGAGGACACCGACGACCGCCAATCAAAAGCACTTCAACAACTCCGCATCGCTCGCCGCAAAGTCTTGCAAAATACAGCGAATAGTGCTGAAATTGAGAAGGATAAGCAGACCAGATTGCACACCGCACTCAACGAGGCATACAAGCGAGGCGGCCTCCAACCATTGGCCGACGATGAATGGCGCAAGGAAGACTTCGAAGAGCGCCTCCAACTAGCAGAGGCAAATTCCGGAGATCTCCAAATCTCTTTGATGTGGGACAACAAGAACGATTTCAATTTGCTCGTTGTTTCACCGAGTGGTGAAATCGTCCATCCACGCAATAGAGAATCCCAAGACGGTGGAATCCTTGATGTTGAAATGAATCAAAAAGGAAGCACACGGGTGCCTGTTGAGAACGCATATTGGCCGGAGAAAAAAACTCCAAACGGGACATATTATGTGTACGTGCATTTCTACAAAGAACATGAATTGTTCAAGAGAACTAATCTCTACGAATGCCGAATCCAAATTTTAAACAAAGGCGCAAGGTCTGAATTTTCAGCTCAAATGTCAGCCACAAACAAATTGCAATTCATCACATTGGTGGAGGTGGCGTGATTTTGGCAAATTTCACTTCAATGGAGACGTTCATAGTCCGACTACTACACCGTAGGTGTAGAATCATCGATTCAAATGCAATACAGGGGTGCCCAAATGCGTAACAAAACCATCCTCGTTTTCGCAATATTGGTGCTACACTGCCTCGCCCCATTCGCATCCCCTCCCACGAACCATCAATCGACAATAGACGCCGAATTCACTGTTGCAAGAGATGCAAGTGCAGATCTCAATGTAACCCAGATTGAATGGATCGGAGCCTCATATTATTGCAATCCCTGTGTAACAGACGTTCTAACACCGGGTTCTCAAGAGGTGCGAATCACAATTGCAAATGACGGATTACTCCCCGGTGGTGGCGTGGCCACCGTGTGGATCGATAGCAACGACGGAATGGGCTCGAATTCGATTGGTAGCCAATCAGTCACACTATCACCAGGGGCCGTATCTCAATATGTATTCACTTGGACTGCAATACTCGGCACAGGACAGGAAATCAATGCCTATGTAACACCACTACCAGGTTCAGACATTGATTTGTCCAACAATCAAATCATTCAGAATTTTGATGTGGATGAGGTAAATGCAGGCGAAGTATACTCGGACACCTTACCTGCAGATGGTTCGCGCCTCGCTCTAGAAAACGAAGTTGTTTCTGTCGGTGTTCGAAATGCAGGAAACATCGACACAGAGGCGACACCAATCATCACCCTCACGCCTGTATTGGGTGGAACACCCGTCACATTCACAGGAACAGCAACCTCACTTCCGGCTGGCAGTGTTGCATTTCCACCCACTGTGGAACTTGCCTCACTCATCATCACTGCAACAGGATTGTCTGGTGATTACATATTATCTGGTGAAGTATACTTCAATTCAACAACCCCACTCTTATCAGACACCGTCAGCATCACCTCGCGCACTGTGACATTCAGCCCCTATCGAACCATCTTGCTTGCACCAAGCGATAGAGCAGTCGAACCAGGCGCTTCAACGACCTTATCATTCATGGTTCAAAACATTGGAGAAGCAGCTGATCGATACAATTTCACAATCACTTCGGTCCAAGGTTGGGCTGACACTTCCGGCAACCCTGGCCAAACCCAAATCATCAACGCATCATCATCAACAACCATTGTTGTCACAGTGACAGTACCTTTCGCCACGAATCGTTCCTTGTCCGATTTAATCACTGTCGAAATCGAAAGCGAAGGCGGCGAATACAATCTTTCAGACTCAGCTGCAGTGATGGCTGGAGATTTACTATTGGGTGAGTTGAATCACAGTAGCTGGCTTGTAGACATCATCCCAGGGACTGAAGAAATTATTCAGTACACATTACGCAATAACGGCACATCTCCAGCGATTTTCAATCTAGAAGCAGGGTATTCGCAAACTGCACCAGGGTGGACTGCTGAGATATATCCAACCACCACACCTTACATGACTGTCGGCGAAGAAATCATCGTCAATGTGATTGTCCAACCACCATCACTTTCACTACCATTTGATCCCACTTCTAAACTCGCAGAAGGGAACCAATTGACTCTTTGGACCATGGTGGCACCTATCGGCGGTGGGCCCAACGTCCAACATACGACCCTCCAAGTTCAACCTACAATCATGGTCGAATTATTCGCGGACCAAACTGAATTCCCAGTAGATCCATCCGAGTTGTTGATTGGCCCCGTGTCCCGTTTTGCTGACATTGAAATGGAACTACGGCACAACCTAAATTCCAACAATACTTCAATATCAACTACTGTGGACATTCAATTATCCGCTGCACCAATCGCTTTCACATCTTCTCGTCCGTCAAATGGTCCGAACGAGATTTTCCGATGGAACAGTTCAGTGACACCAAGTCAAACGAGTATGGAACTTGGAGAAACAGAATCACTTGTGGCATCAATTCTAGGTCCCTCAGATATGTTACCCCTTGCAGGTTCCCTCTCATTTGATGTGACTGCAAACCTCACCTTATCAGGAGCACTAAGCGGTATACAGGCCCCAGAGTCGAACATCAGCCTCACACTTGAGATTCCAGAATTGACACTCGCTGATGTTGAAATCCCACCCCCAACAACTGTAATTCCCGAGGTTCTTTCGTCCACCCCCATTACAATATTCAATACAGGCAACCACCAAACAAATCTCACATTGAGTGTCGAGGGGCCCGAGGGCTGGACCACCTCTATTTCACCAACGACAATTTCTGGACTTCATTCAATCGTAGATGCATGGCCCTCAGTTGGAGTGGACAACGCGACCACATCACTCAGCGTAACAGCACCCCAAAACACCCGAGCAGACACTCCATTCGAAGTCAATGTAACAGTAATGGGCGACGATGGAGAAGTTCTGACAGTAGCCGCCATCCCCTTCCTTGTAGAGGAAGTCATTGGAGCATCACTCACCCCCGAATATGCTGTTGCGGCGATTCCGGTGAATGGCAACTCATCGATTGCCCTTGAAGCCAATAATACTGGCAATTCTCTGCAGACATTTACGATTTCAATTGAGGAATCACTGGATGACATCAACCTGACATTAATTTCAGATACAGACATTGACATCGAGCCCGGAGAAGTCAGCATCGTTCAGATTGAAGTTACATCTGAACAATTTGCTCGAGCCGATGAAAATCATAGCGCTCAGGTGGTATTGTACCACAACGGAATCGAATTGGATCGGATCGACGTTTATGTGGAAATGATTGCCAACCACCAAATTGAATTTGAACACACCAGCGAATACTCCGTCGTACCCGGAATGAGCCTCAGTATTCCAGTCAACGTGACCAATGTAGGCAACCTGGAAGAGTTCATCAATTTCACATCATTCGCTCCGACTGGCTGGCAATCATCAGTGACACCATTGAATATGACAATTGATGCAGAAGGCATCGAAGTTTTACCACTCATCATTGATGTCACGGTCCCCCCCATGTCCAACGATGCGGACCTAGATCCGGGTTCAATCCACAACCTCATGCTAATGGCAACCAATGTTAGCGATTCCATTCAGGTAGGGTCAACATCTGTTCTATTCAACGTCGAACCTGTATTCGTTCTTTCATCAGACGACTTCCCCGACATCGTCGACCTCTTGCCGGGGGAATTGAGAACATTCGCCATCGAGATTTCAAATGATGGCAATCAAGATGTCATTCTCGATTTGGATTGTGAAGTGGACACTCCAGCACGATGGGACGTATCTGATTGCGACGCCACCAATATCACACTCGCCAGTGGAGAAAAGCGCGCAGTATCCTTTAGCGTTGAAGGCATTGCATCAGATCACTACAATCTTGAACAATCGGGTTTGCGATTGACATTCGAACCCCAAGATAATCATTCAGGAGACGCCCTTCTTGCGACGGTGTTACGCATTAGTAGAATGCACCAAGATGAACCCATTGAACTCTCAGGCGGCCAGGAAACGCACGATATTGAAGTGGATTGGATGCACGTGCCAGCAGTCGGACAAACAGCTGACTTACGTGCCATTGCCTATGAATTGGAATTGACAAACGCCAGTCGTTACATCAACGAATCATTGTATTCAGGAGATGTAAATTGGTCATTCGAGGTCAGTTTCGGAAGTGGATTCACACCCCTATCCAACAGCCCATTCACTATGCCTCCAGCTGCCCCTATGCAATTGAAGTCCATGACAATCCGAGCCGTCTTACCTCCAGCCACCAGCATACCCCCGGGCGATGGGTGGACACTCATTTTCAATTTGACACACCCCGAGGAATTCACCAGCACCCAGGTCACATTTGATTTCCGAGTAGACGCATGGGCCGACCCCTCCGTTGTCACCATCCTACTCGAGGGTGGATCGGATTTTATTGAATCAAACTCAGGAACATTGGTTGCTGAAATCACAAACGGAGGGAATGCCGCCACCGCCCTTGGAATCATTGCCACATTGGATTGCGAACCGGGCATCAAAATCCACGATGAAGCGACACAAGCAATCATCGTCATGCAACCATTTGAGACGAAAGAAGTGGAGTGGGAAATTGAATCCAACGCTCTCAATTGGTGGGTTTCTGCAGATACGGTGCCGTGCACAGTCACCATTGAAGCACCAGATATGGAAGGAGATGATGAATCGAATGACATCAAATCAGTATCGTTTGATGTTCAATCGTGGTCCCTACCCCTGCTCATTCTCATACCAATCACCCTCGCTCTAGTAACACAATCGAGTCGATTATTGCGCAGAGCATCCGAGGACGAAAGATCCCTGATGCTGTGTGCATATTCGGGAACTGCATTGTTAGGTTTAGCCACACAATACAACCTAGGTTCCTACGTGAATTTCTCATTGGCAGCCACTGCGTTGTTGTGGGTGACATTCATCACATCTCGCTCATCCGGATTCGAAATCCCAGCAATTCTTTCCGACCGGCAGAATATGCAACGCGGCTCCGAATCAATCTTTGAAGACCATGAAACTGAAATGGACCGCGTTCTAAAGCAACTCGCGATGAAATTGGCTTTTGCCCCATTGGGCTTCATCATCGTCGCAATCGTCATGCCGAACGACATCTCATGGGCACTCACGAATATTGGATCCATTCTCTTGTATGCTATTATTGGAGCACTTCTTGTTGTGTACATGACCCTTCGAACTAGAAACATCTGGCTAATGATCTTCAATGAGTTGGCTGCGATGGAAATCGAATCCCAAGAACTACTCATTCAGTTGGGCAACCCATCTGCTGATTTGCGTAGGATTACCATTGGGCAGAGATGGGGAGAGGCACACGACGTAAGCGTGGAGGTAGATTCCAATGTCTGAATTGACCACAATTTCAACTCAGGGTTCCTATCGGGCCCAAGTCACCCGCCTCAATTTAATTCTAGATGAACATCTCCGTTTGATTCAGGAATCAGTGACAGACAAACATGCGAGGGATGCCCGTAGAAGCATCCGTCAAGCACGCCGAGATATCGATGAACTCAAGGCCCAAGTCGGCCGAATGCATCGCGCAATCGGCATGTTGCACACCATCATCAGAGAGAGGTCTACAACCGAAAACGAACTGGTCGATGTATTGTTGACAATGAAGACAGCAGAGACCCTCATCTTGCGAGGCGCTTTCGATGAAGCCTCATTGCAACTGGAAAGGTTGGTGGAACATTTACTCATCAATAGTGCTGCATTGAACCCCTTCATCTTCTACGAATTTTGGATGGGTGTTGAAGCACGTTGGGACACTGGCTCTGACAATGGGCAACTCTTGGTTAGGGTTGAGAACACAAGCCCTGGATTGCTACCGGGATTCAATGTCAAAGCACCAGTTCCACCGAATTGGCGATCATCCCCGCCATCTCAAGCCATCATGGCTCTCAATTCTGGAGAATCCTGCGATCTTCTATTCAATATCACACCATCTGCCATGGCAGCCATTCGAGATGTTGGCGCACCTGGAAGTTTGCAAGAACATCTCTCACTCCAGTCTGGCTACAATTTGACTCAGCAAGGGCTCACAATCGATTGTCGTGTAGAGAACAAAACTGCGGAGACGATGACCGATGTGTTGGTGACGCCATGGATACCACCAGGTTGGAAAACCAACTCATGGCCATTCATCAGAACACTTGAACCAAATCAGGTCGAATTCGTTACTATTTACCTTGATTTGGCCAAATAACCCCATGGGAGCCTGAGTATAAACATGGAGTAGAATAAAATACCTTCTCGACTAAAAATAAACCACAGGAACGTGAACAAATGTCCAGAGAGAATCGATACCTAAACGAGAACGAGAGCGGCGCCATCGGCATCGGCGCGATGATTATCTTCATCGCACTGATTTTGGTCGCTGCAGTAGCATCAACAATCATCATCAAGACAGCTGAAGAACTCCAACAGAGAGCTGAAGCAACTGGTGATGACACGCGTGATGAAATCAGTGGAAAAATCCA